>JAWOBF010000026.1:0-13630 GCA_046498225.1 Candidatus Aegiribacteria sp. | reverse complement strand
GTCCTGAGGAGTGAAGGCAGAAGATACCTTCTGGACATGGTGGTCTTCCATGAGCGGAGGGAGAAGGAACCATACATTCGAGAGGGGTGGCTCATAATGAACACATTCATGCCGGGGGAAGAAAATGGCTGATAACAGATCCGCGCGGGAACTGGAGATGGTGGAGAGCGAATGGGTCAGTAATCCCACCCCGATACTGTGCGCCAGATTCGCCGACCTGCTGAGACAGTCCGGCCGGTTCAACGAAGCCTTCAAGATAGCGGAGGAGGGTCTCGGTAGATGGAAGGACAATAATTCCATATCGGTGGTCCTGGGAAAGTGCTACATAGATACCGGACTCCTGGACAAGGCCCTGGAGGTGTTCGAGAAACTGTACGCCTCGCAGCCCCAGAACCTGGTGGTCCGCAGGAGCCTGGCGGAGATATACTACCGCCGGGAGGACTGGTCGCGGGCGGAGGAAGTCCTGGAGGACTACCTGTTCGAAAACCCCGGCGACGAGGAAGCCAGGGAAATGCTGGAGAAGGCAAGGTCCATGAAGGACATCTCGTTCGACGAAGACCCTCTGGTCGAGGATGTTGAAGATGACCTTGAGGAAGACGGAATATTCCCGGACACCCACAGGATGAAGAAGGTCCTGCAGTCCCAGGGCATAGTACCCGACCCGCCCGTACAGACCGATGAAGAGGAGGAAACCGGGCCCCTGGAAGAGGAGGCGTCAGCCTTGAATCGCCCGGTTCCGGGAAGCCTCCTCTCCTTCTTTACCGAATCCGAGAAAGAGGAACTCAACCTGGCAGAATACGACGGAGAGGATTGATGACCCCTGCGCCGGGCCTGACGGTGGTCAACGGCCCCAGCCTGGGAGAACTCGGCGGCAGGGAGCCTGCGCATTACGGCAGCCTCACCCTGGACCGTCTGGAGGAAATGATACGCCTCAGGGCGGATGAAGAGGGCGTACCCGTGTCGTTCTTCCAGTCCGACGTGGAGGGGGAGATAGTGCGGGCGGTCAATGCCGCTTCCGGGAGATCCATGGGCCTCATCATCAACCCCGCCGCCTATTCCCATTACTCCATTGCCATCATGGACGCCATGCGGGCCTTCCGGGGTCCAGTGGTGGAGGTTCACCTGAGCCGGATATTCGACCGGGAGAGCTTCAGAAGAGAACTGGTAACCGCCTCGGCGGCGGACGCTTTCATCGCCGGAGCCGGAGCCCGGGGTTACCTGCTGGCCCTGGACATCCTGCTTGAACTGAACAGTAAGAAAGACGGAGGTATGGTCAGTGCCAACCAGCAATGATTTCAGGCGCGGAATGGTTATCGACGTGGACGGCACTCTCTGCCAGATAGTGGAATTCCAGCACGTCAAACCCGGCAAGGGGGCTGCTTTCGTAAGGTCGAAACTGAAGGAGCTGCTCTCGGGAAAGGTCGTTGACAGAACCTGGAGGGCCGGGGAAAAGGTCACCGAGGTGAGGGTCGAGCACAGGGTCTGGGAGCTGCTCTACAAGACCGACCTGGCCTACGTCGTGATGAACCCGGATACTTTCGAGCAGATCCACCTCGATCACGACCTGGTTGGCGACGCCGCCGATTACCTTCTGGAGAACTGTGAGGTCAAGATCGCGTTCGTCGACGACAGGCCCATCATGGTGGAGCCCCCGGACACCGTGGAGCTGAAGGTGGTGAAGACCGACCCGGGACTGAGGGGGGATACCGCCAGCGGAGGCTCGAAGCCCGCCGTCCTGGAGACGGGCCTTAAGGTGACCGTACCTCTTTTCATACAGGAGAAGGACGTGATACGGGTGGACACCAGGAACAACAGCTACCTGGAAAGAGTCTCGTCCTGAAACCACGCCGGATAGTTCTCATTCCCACGTACAACGAGGCGTCCAATGTGGAACCCCTCTACAGGGGCATACGTGAACACTGCGATTTCCATCTCATGTTCATCGACGACAACTCTCCCGACGGTACGGCCCGGCGGGTGGAGGAGATAGCGGAGAAGGACCCCGGGGTCCGGCTGCTGAGAAGAGAACGCAAGGAGGGACTGGGACGCGCGTACCAGGACGCCTTCCGACGGATACACCGTTCGGGTGAGTATCAGAGAGTCTTCATGATGGACGCTGACCTCTCACACCAGCCTGCCCACCTTACCCTGATGGACCGGGCCCTGGACAGCTACTCCTTCGCTGTGGGGTCGAGGTACATGCAGGGAGTCAGCGTTCTCAACTGGTCCATACTCAGGCTCAACCTCAGCTACATGGCCAACAAGTATATAAGGGTCGTCACCGGCATGCCCTTCTCCGACTGCACCAGCGGTTTCCGCGGGTTTCACTCCACTCTGCTGCCGGTTTTCCTCTCTTCCCGCATAAAGGCTTCCGGCTACGCGTTCCTGGTGGAAACCCTCTTCGACGCATGGAAGTCGGGCACGTCCGTGGGGGAGGTCCCCATCGTTTTCGTGGAAAGAAGGAGCGGCAGCTCGAAAGTCTCCGGCGGCGTCCTGCTGGAGTCTCTCCTGGCTCCCCTCAGGCTGAGGTTCCGTTCATTCCTGTGAGATGACTCAGTAATTCTCCCAGAACCAGGATACGATGCTGTCCTGAAGGGACCTGGCCCTCCAGGTGTTCCCGGTTGGCACCTCCAGCATTATCACCAGTATGATCCTTCTGCCGGATGAACCGGTCAGTATTCCGGCTATGGTGCAGGTATCGTTAAGGGTTCCGGTCTTTCCCCGGAAAGCCCCGGGAGGGAGGTCGGTCATCCTGGACCGCAGAGTGCCGTCCACTCCGTTCACCGGCAGGGTGGCAAGGAACTCCGCACCCCATTGCAGTGACGATGTTCCCGCGGCCAGCACCATGGCCAGGTGAAGGGGCGTCAGTCTGTTGTGCCTGGAGAGACCGGATCCGTCGGCCAGCTGGAAATCCGTGAGCTCCGGCAGGAGTTCCGTCAGCATCAGGCCCGCCGCGTCGCAGCCCGCCCCGGTGGAAGCCGGCGTGGAACCCTGTTCCAGGCTCACCGTGCGAAGGACCATCTCCGCCACCATGTTCCTGCTCCATTTGTTCATGGATGCCAGAAGAACGAACATCGGGTCGGAGCGAATGACGGAGGTCTGAACAGCGAGGGAGGTGTCCGGCAGTCTTCCCGGCATGATGCTGTTTATCCTTATGCCGGAGTTCTCCAGCTCCATGGCCAGCATTCCCGCGAATTCCGCCGGAGGGCCGGCGAAGGGTTTGTAAAGAACGAGATGGGTATCCGGCGGCATGGTCCCCTCCAGTATCAGACGGGGCCTGCCTTCATCCCACCCCTCCACCCGGGTCCTCACCGACTCCTCCCCGCCCGGGGATAGGTTGTTCACCACCTGAAGACCGGGGAGGGGAGGGTAGGTGAGTATCCTCACCGTGTCACCCCTGGTGGAGACGGTGAGCTGAACGATATTGTCCCCTACGGACAGGCCCTCGATCGGCGGGCAGTAGGTCCGGCTCCAGTCGGAACTGTCCCATCCGGGACTGTGGCTCTCGGTCAGGAACCTGGTGGTGTCCCAGAAAAGGTCCCATGAAGACCCGGGGTCCAGTGCTGCGGCGGTTTCCATGGCCGCTATCCGGATATGCTCGCCCCCCAGCAGCGGGGCTCCGGACCCCACCGCGTAGAGCCCCCCTCCCAGCGTGTCCGCCATGATCCGTGTTCGGTAGACGTAGGAGGGACCAAGCTCCCTCATCGCCAGAAGAGTGGTGACCAGTTTGACCGTGGAGGCCGGCCTGAAGGTACTGCTGCTGTTGAGCTCCATGATCAGCTCTCCGGTTTCCGCGTCCATGGCGGCGATGCCGGCCCTCCACGATGGTGGTATGGACGGCATGGCCACGGCGAGTGCAATGATGAGAGCCGTCTGCTGGAATAAAGCCAAATCCGCCTCCGCTGACTTGAAATGCCGTGCCGATTCGTTAGATTAACCCAAATATAGTCCAACGCCATTCAAAGGAAAGACAATTATTTTCTCGGAGGTTCAAATGCTTCGTACCTGCACGATATTCACTCTGTTCATTCTGGTCGCCGGGTGCGGCGGCCGGTCCCAGGAAGAAAGTTCTCCCGCCGATGACCGGGTGGTACTGGAAGTCGAGGGTGAAACGGTAGCCGCCGGTGAGCTGGCTGCGATGCTCGAGAACTTCCGAGGCGATTCGATGATGGTGGAGCGCGGGGTCGATAACCTGGTCAACAGGTTTCTCATCCTTCAGGACGCCAGGGACCGCGGACTGGATACAACCCGGGAATTCAGCCTGTACGCCTGGGAGAGGGAGCGGGAGAAGATACAGACCGTCTGGCTCGAATGGATACTGGACCGGAAAGTGGCCCTTCCACCGGACACCGTGGAGAACTTCTATTCCCGAATGGGAGAGAATGTTCTGTACACCGTCATATCAGTGGATGACAGGGCCCTGAGCGACAGCCTGAGGCAGCTTGTGATGCGGGGGGAGGACATGAACCTCCTGGCGCAGGAGTTCTCGACCAACCGGGTAGAGGCCGCCAGGCAGGGAGTTGTGGGCCCCCTGGACCGAATGCAGGTGGCCCCTGTCGACGCCCGTCTCATGGAGGGGCTGCAGCCCGGCGAGGTCTCGCCGGTGGATTCCTCGCGCAAGGGATGGACCTTCCTTCGGATTGACAGCCTTTTTCAGTATGAACCACCGCCACTGGACGAGCTGCGGGATGTCCTGGGGGGAAGGATCCGGAGCAGGATGCAGATGGACTACAAGGAAGTGCTGTTCGACAGCCTCAGGACGGCCTGGGAATTTCAGATAGAGGAGGGCATGCCTCAGCTTCTGGCATCCCATTTCCCCCGGGGCAGCAGGGACTACGAACCCTTCACCCCGGAGGAGGAGGAGATGCAGGCCTACTCCTTCGAAGGCGGGGGAAGAACCGTCTACCAGCTGGCTGAGAACATCCGCAATCTCCCCTCCGCCCCGGATACGGACCCGTCCGACCCGGAGTGGATAGAGCGGTACGCCGGGCTTCTGGGTCTTTACGACATACTGGCCATGGAAGCCAGGAGAGAGGGAATGGACACCCTGCCCGAAACCGTGAATTACCTGCGGCCCCGTCTGAACGATCATCTTCTGGACATCTACTACGAGGAGGTCATCCAGCCCAGGCTGGTATCCGGCGAAGAGGAGATGCTGGAGGTCTTCCAGCAGTACCGCGACTCGCTCGTGGTTCCCGAAACAAGGGTGTTCCGGGTTGTGAACGCGGTGGGAGAGCAGCAGCTGCAGCTCCTGGACAGCATCATGGGCCGGGGCATGGAACCTTTCGGCCTGGCCGATGAGTTCACCCCTGTCCCAAGCCTTCTGGCCCCGGGGGAGGAGAGCCTGACCAGGCAGATTTATTCCTCGGAGATCCCCCAGCCGTACCGGGACATCATGTTCGGAGCGGATATGGAAGAAACGGTCACCTGTTCCGTGTCGGAAGAGAGGGTGCTGGTGCTGAAGCCGCTGGAGATAAACCCGGAGCGGCCGGCCACCTTCGAGGAATCGCGGGACGAGATAGCCGCCATGCTTCGAGCGGAGAAAGAGGAAGAGGTGCTGGCGGCACTTGTAGACAGCCTTGCTTCTGTATATCATATTGAAGTTGACAGGGATTTTATCGAAGGCTTTATTCGGGATGATGCGCCTTCCCCGGATTCGCCGCAGGAAAACTGACCGGGCCTCTCCAGCCGGCTTTCGGAGGTATTTGAATGGTATGCAGATGCTGCGGATATGACAACAACGGGAGGGACACCGGGAGGTGCGACAACTGCGGCTTCGAACTCTCGACCCAGAACGACAGCATCAGCGAGAAGCGAAGCGCCCTGCAGAGCAGGCTGGACAAGCCCGCCTCGTTCAGGGAGCGCAGCGAATTCAAAGTTCCTCCCTCCAGAAGCGGCGCTGTCGTTGTCGGTATCCTGATAGCCCTGGTGGGTCTGGCCGCCGCCTTCGTCATCACCCATTCCTTCCAGCGGTCGGAGTACACGCCCGAACTGCCCGAGAGGGAGCGGTTCCAGGAGATAGAACCGGAAATACCGGAAGACCCCGTGGCGACACTTATCGGGTCCGATATAGTCTACGTCTTCGACGACAGCGCGTCCCATGCGCTTCCGAGGACCAACGTTGACATGACCGCCATACCAGAGGGCTCCACCGTTTCCTTCCTGGGCAAATGGACCACTCCCCTCAGACCCGCCGCCACGTTCGTCCTGCAGAAGATAAGCCAGAGGGAGTTCAACCCCCTCGACATAGACAGGCTCTGTTCATGGACGGATACCACCGAGACCGACTTCATCTCAGCCCCCCTGATCAGGCTGGAGCAGTCCACGGTGGACACGGTGCCGGGTCCGGTCCTGGTGAAGCTGTACTTCACGCCGGAGATGATGAGGGGGAGAGTGGAGGAGTTCAACGTGCAGGTGGACAGGGCAATAACCACCCCCGAATTCACCGGGGCGCAGCTGAACGATCTGATAGGCACCGTCGCAGAAAGGCTGCAGAGGCAGGATATCGGGGACAGAAGAGTCCAGGTGGCCGCCCTGTTCGACTACAACGCCTACGATCTGGGTGACGCCGTGAGCATTATGGACAGACTATCTCCCATGGTCATAGACAGCCTGGAATACGAAGCATTTTCAGTGAGCGTGTTCGCCCTGACCAACTGATAATCTCCAGTTCAGCGGTCCGGTAGAACCAGTCCACGCCGGAATGCCCCTCTCCGGAACGGAACACCGCTGTATGCAGACCGCCCGCCCCCGGAATCCTGTAACATGCAGCAGCCGGCCGTTTGTTGTATTATTCCGTTTACCGGTATTCGGCAGCGATGCCATTGACGATATCGAGGATGGAAAGGAAAAACCTTGCCGCCTTCCCGAAGACTGGACAGGTTCTCCAGGATAATTCAGCTGAGGACCGTTTCCCGGCAGCCCGGGCAGCCTGCAGATATCGGACCCTTCAAAGAAATGGCCGCGCTGCTCCGGGAGCTGTTCCCCTCCGTTCATCGTTCCTTCCGCAGGGAGACGGTGGCGGAAGCCAGCCTGCTGTACACCCTTGATGGAAGCGATGAATCCCTGGAGCCTGTCATGCTCACCGCCCACCTGGATGTGGTGCCTGCGGAGGCCGGCGAAGGCTGGCCCCACCCGCCCTTCTCCGGCGCGGTGGCCGATGGAAGGATATGGGGAAGGGGGACCATAGACTACAAGCTGGGAGTATCCGGCATGCTGGAGGCCTGCGAGGAGCTGATGGAGGAGGGTTTCAGGCCCTCGAGGACGATAATCCTTGCCTTCGGTCACGATGAGGAGACCGGGGGAGACTCCGGAGCCGCCGGAATAGTGGAAGTCCTGAGGAAGAGAAGTGTCCGCCTCAGGTCGGTCCTGGACGAGGGAGGGTACATCTACAGCTACCCCTGGCTGGACGGGGATGTGGCAGTGGTCGGCCTGGCGGAGAAGGGCTACCTCACACTCAGGCTCACGGCCGCGGGAGAGCAGGGCCACGCCTCGGTCCCGCCCACCGTTACCGCGGCCGGAAGACTGTGCCGCGCCCTGGCCCGTCTTGAGGACCGGCAGATGGAACCCCTGCTGTGCGAACCGGTGAGGATGATGCTGGAGAGAACCGCGCACATGTTCCGGGACCGTGATAAAAAAACGTATTCTCCCCCGGAGATGATGGCCGAACTGGAAAAATATCCCGCCGGCAACGCCCTGGTGAGGACCACGACAGCAATTACAATGCTGAAGGGGAGCGACAAGGAGAACGTGCTGCCCGGAAGGCCCCGGGCACTGGTCAATTTCAGGGCGGTGCCCGGCGATCATTCAAGCAGCATAATGAGCCACGTGCGGGAAACCGTCCGGGACCTGGACATAACGGTGGAATTCGAGGATGACCGCCACATACACCAGCCCTCCGTTGTATCCTCCGCCGCCACACCCGAGTACCGGGCCATCAAAGATGCCTTGAAGGAAAGCTGGCCGGGAACCCCGGTGGTCCCGGGAATATTTCCCGCCGCAACCGATTCCCGCCACTACTGCTCACTGGCTGACAATGTCTACAGGTTCCAGCCGGTGCACCTGGGCGCCCGCGGTCTCTCCGCCCTTCACTCCCGGGGGGAATCGATATCCACAGGGGACTACCGCAGGGCGGTAACCTTCTACCGTGAGTATGTAAGGCGGGTCTGCTCAGCATGAAGTCCTCATCCATGAACAGGGTGCTGAAGAAGACCACCAGGATAACCGCCGCGGCGCTGGCCGCGAACCTGTTCCTCTCGCTCTCCAAGCTGGCCGGGGGGTTCCTTGCCGGCAGCCATGCTCTGACCGCGGACGGCGTGCACAGCCTGTCGGACAGCTGCACGGATATTGCCATCATCGTTGGAGCCCGTTTCTGGACCAGGCCCAGCGACAGCAGCCATCCCCACGGCCATGCCAGGATAGAGACGCTGGTGTCCGGATTCATAGGGGCTTTCATCCTTGTAACCGGCCTCTACATAGGCTGGCAGTCCTTCGGCTCCGTGGTGTCCCCCCCGGACGCTCCTCCCGGATGGACCGCCTTCGCCGTGGCCCTGATGGCAATAGTCATCAAGGGCCTCCTTTCCCGATGGACCCTCAGCACCGCCAGGAGCCTGAAGTCCGCCGCCCTGGCGGCCAACGCCATGCACCAGCGGTCGGACGTATACAGCTCCATTCCTGTGGCCATCGTGGTCCTCGCGGCCAGGCTGGACGATTCCCTGATACTGCTGGACGGCATAGGAGGGGTGGTGGTCTCGCTGTTCGTGCTGAAGATGGGCTACGGTATCCTCCGTCCCGCTCTCTGGCAGCTCTCGGACACCGCGGCACCGAAGGAGATAGTGGAAGAGCTCAGGAGGATAGCCCTGTCCATCCAGGGTGTAAGGGACGTGCACGACCTGAGGACAAGGTACCAGGGAGAGGGCATTCAGACCGACATGCACATAGTGGTGGACGCTTCCATGCCCATGCGGGAGGCCTACGAAATATCCCGCAGGGTGGAGGAGGAGCTGCGCCGGTCCGGCCCCGGCGTGGTGGACGCCCTGGTAAGACTTGAACCGGACGGCTGATCCGGCAGCCTATTGCGCGCGCCCCGGCTTGATGTATATTTTATTTGTAGAAATCGCATTCAGTTAAGGGAGGTTCAATGTCCTTCAGATTGTCGAGCAGCGCCTTCAAGGATAAGGACTTCATTCCTCCGTGGTACGCGAGGCCAAGCGTGAACTCGTCACCGCCCCTGGGATGGGCCGACCCGCCTTCCGGCACTTCCAGCTTCGCTCTGATAGTCACCTGCGCCGACAGGGAGACCGGCAGGGAATACTGCCACTGGATCGTGTACAACATCCCCGGTGATTCCACGGGCATTCAGGGCAAGCAGCCCCACGGCAGCGTCTTTCACGACGGATCCCTGCAGGGGGTCAACAGTTTCGGCGGAGTGGGCTGGGACGGCCCCGACGAGACAATTCCCGACCAGGAGCTGAACTTCAAACTCTACGCCCTGGACAGCAGGCTCAGCCTTCCCGGCGGCGCTTCACATTCGGATGTGCTGGAAGCCCTGGAAGGTCACGTCCTGGGTACCGCCACTCTCAAGGGAAGGTATTCGCCACGCTGACCAGACCCCGCTATAGCCGGTACGCGGACGAATGGAGCCTGTCCGGGGATACGGTATTTCTGAACCACGGCTCCTTCGGCGCCTGTCCCTCGGCGGTGTCCCGTTTCAGAAGGTCCCTTCTGCGTGAAATGGAAAGCCAGCCCCTCGATTTCATTCTCAGGAAATACATGCCGGCCCTGCCGGACATACTGAGGCTGCTGGAGGATTTCACCGGCGCCCAGAGGGGTTCCGTAGTACTTGTTCCCAACACAACCACCGGGGTGAACACGGTGCTGTCCAACCGGACATTCCGCCCCGGGGACGAACTGCTCACCACAGGCCAGGAGTACTTCGCCTCCCGCAACGCCCTGCGTTTCCACGCGGAAAGGGCCGGAGCGAGGGTGGTGGAGGTGCCCCTGGAAGTCCCGGTGGAAAGTCCCGGCCAGCTCCTGGATTCCATCATGGCGCGGGTGACGGAGAAGACAGCCCTGGTACTGGTGGACCACGTATCAAGCCCCACCGGAATGGTCTTTCCGGTGAAGGAGCTGTCAGCCCGCCTGGACCGGCTGGGAATAGACCTCCTGGTGGACGGGGCCCACGGCCCGGGCATGCTGCCGCTTAACCTTCAAGAACTCGGGGCCGCCTACTACACCGGCAACTGCCACAAGTGGATGTGCACACCGAAGACAGCGGCCATACTCCACGTCCGGCCCGACAGGCAGAAGAACTTCCGCCCGGCGGTGATAAGCCATTTCCACACCGATTTCAAACTGGACATGTCACAGTTCCAGGTGGAGTTCTCCTGGAACGGCACCATAGACCCCACTCCCAGGATGGCCTTACCGTTCGCCATCGATTACATGGAAAAGCTCCACCCGGAAGGGTGGAGGGGAATAATGAGTGACAACCATGGCCTGGCTGTCAGGGCCTCGGAGCTTATAAGCCGGGAGACCGGACTCGCCCCTCCCTGTCCCCCGGATATGCTGGGCTCCATGGGCTCGGTCATGCTTCCGTGGAAGCCGCCTTCGACGCTTCCCCCTCCGGAGGGCATAGACCCCCTGCAGGCATGGCTCAGGCGGGAGAGGGACATAGAGGTCCCTGTGATCTTCACCGCCAGCCCTCCGGGGCGCTTCCTCCGGTTCAGCTGCCAGCTGTACAACTCCCTCTCCCAGTACGGTTACCTGGCCGAAGCTGTCAAGGCCGGGCCGGACTGACCCGGCCGCTGGAATACGCGAAAGACCCTTACCGAGAGCTGCCTTTCCTCATGGACTCCCTCTTCCTGAATATCTCCTCCAAACCCTCCACGGACGGGACATCCCCGGAAGTCCATACCATATCGTCCAGTACCAGCGCGGGAGTTACCGCTACACCGTAGTTGATGATGTCGTTGTCATTCGTTACCATCTCGATATCCTCATCGATACCGAGATTGTTCATTGCCTGCACGGTGTTGTGATAGAGCTCGCTGCACTTCGTGCAGCCAGTTCCCAGGACCTTCACGCTGCTGCCCATAAACATCTCCGAATCATGACCGGGTTAATAAATCCTACTGAACTGATATTATATGCTGAACTCACCATTGCACAAATGTTCCCGTGCCCCCGCAGAAATATCAGCCGTGCGGTTGACAGACCATGCCTGCATCCCGATAATCAAACAGAGCTTTCAACAGAGGGGTGAAAACAATGAGCAGGATCGTGATAGCAGTAGTGATTATCGTTGCCGTCATCATCATACTTCGGTTTGTCCAGTGCTGAGTAAAATATGAAAAGACTTGCCGGCCTCGCCGTATTCCTGGTCTTCCTCATGGTCCTGGCCATCTTTC
Source organism: Candidatus Aegiribacteria sp. (assembly GCA_046498225.1). Taxonomy (GTDB): domain Bacteria; phylum Fermentibacterota; class Fermentibacteria; order Fermentibacterales; family JCC-6; genus Aegiribacteria. The sequence goes on along the minus strand of JAWOBF010000026.1, from coordinate 2,222 downwards.
TCTCGGTCACGGACATTATGGATCTGCGCGGTGTATTCGGGGTCTCCAGAAGCGCCACATCCATCCTGCAGGTCCTAAAGTCCGAGAGCATCATGTTCCTGGCCACGGACCGGATAACCACCTACATATACACCGACATCACTGAAAACAGCATGCTCCTCGGGAACAGGGAGGGCCTGCTCATCATGAAGGTATCCTACATTTTCGGCCTGGACCTGTCGGTCCTCACACCCGACTCCCTCGTACAGGACTCAGGCACGCTCACTGTCAACCTGCCCGATGTGGAACTCCTGGAGATGTCCCCGGACCTGGCCTCTGCGGAACTCTACACCAAGACATCCGGGCTTGTATGGCTCTACGACCAGATGTCCGGCTACGACATGCACAAGGCGCTTCTTGCGCAGATGGACTCCGTGGCCATGGAGTTCGTAGCTTCGGAAGGCCTGCTTCCGGAGAGGTCCGGCATCATATCCCGACTCAACGGCTTCGCTCCCGTCCTCTCGGAATACGCCGGAATGGAAGTCATCTTCAGATAGTCTCACAACTAACCCCGGTTTGGGGAATACTACCCGGTCCTTGACAGAGAGAATGATTGTCTAGCTTTGAAGCTACAATCCAGAAATCACCAAGAGTATAGCGAATCCAATGACTGAGGCTTGAATTTACCTTCGGTTTGTACAATATTTCTATTGTCCTTTAGTTTTTGTCGTTGAGGTAATTATGATACCATAGATAGGGTAATCGAGATTACAAAAAGGCAATTTTTTTAGTGGACGGGAGGATCAATGAATAGAAACCTAGTAGGACGTGATCTTGGTAATTTTGAACTTTATGGTGGAGTAGATCCTCGCCATCTTCCAAGGTATAGCTTTCCAGATGGGGCACGCGCTACAGGTATTCCAGTGAGTACTCTTAGAGCTTGGGTAGTTGGACAATCATACAACAGGACCTACGATGAAGGCTACTTTGAACCAGTAATTGATAGACCATCTGAGCAGGACAGTAGACTATCATTCGCCAATATCATTGAGGCTCATATTCTACGTGCCCTTAGGACACTCCATAAAGTCTCTCTTAGACATGTTAGAGAAGCGATAGATATTGCAGAGAAAGAATTCGGTATTGACCATCTTCTCATTAGTCCAGACCTTCGAACTTCTGCTGGCCAACTATTTCTCGATCGGTACACCCATTTAATGGAGTTGTCTCCCGCTAAGCAATACGCAATTAAGGGAGTGCTAAAAGAATACCTTTCTCGTATTGAGTTTGACGAAAGCAAGTTACCTTATGAATTCCAACCCTTCGAGCGAAGTCATGGTCATTTAGTAAGTCCGATTATCTCCTTGTCACCCTTCATCTCTTTTGGAAGAGCTATAATACGAAGAGCCGGGGTTTCCACTCTAGCGGTTTACAAGCGAATTGAATCGGGTGAAGATCCTAAAGCGGTCATGGATGACTATGGACTTGAAGAGTACGAGATTGAAGAAGCAATCTTGTATGAATCCGCTGCCTGAGTTCACCTTTTTCACTGACAGGGATTTAGGTAATCAAGTACCACAAATGTTATCTGATGCTGGACTATCTGTAGTTCGGCATGACGATTTGTTCTCTCCAACGACATTGGACACGGAGTGGTTATGCGAGATTGGTAAAAAAGATTGGATAGCACTAACCCATAACAAGAGAATCCGTTATGTGTCAGAAGAACGAGATATGATTATGAGGGCTGGTGTTGCGTTATTAGTCCTTGCTGGTTCTACAACACATGCGGAGTTAGCTACTAACTTTGTTCAAACAATTCCGAGAATTGGAAAGTTCCTTCGGACACATAGTCCGCCATATATGGCCTCAGTGTATCGCCCAAATCCAATAGAAAAAGTCAAGGAGGGTGTGCCAGGTAGAATTGAGATGAGGTTGTCATATGATGAGTGGGTTGCTATTAATTTATAGGTAATATCAGTATTATACATAACACATATCTTCGCCATTATAGTTAAAACAAAGATATTCCTGCCGGATTGCAAGATCAAGTCCCACTTTTTCTGTGACTTTCAGTCCGCCTGCTCTGAACTCAGCGGCTGTTCTTCGATGGGCTCCCAGTGGGCCGGAAGGGGAACTTCGTCGCCGGAGTATCCGGCGGAAAGCAGCTTCCCGTAAAGATCTATGAAGCCTTCGAGGGTGTTCTTGCCCAGTTTCAGCTCCGATATGATACTGTATGCTTC
>JAWOBF010000131.1:0-4430 GCA_046498225.1 Candidatus Aegiribacteria sp. | reverse complement strand
ACCGGGGAGTTGTCACCGCAGAGGATTTCACCGCCGTCGCCGAACCGGGTTCTCTGACAGTTTCCGGCACTCTGAACGGTGAGGACGAATCCATCGACCTCCGGGTCACAGGAGGAGCCCGGACCTCGTCCCTGGACCTGCCCGTGGACCTCTCGTTCCTTCTGGAGGGCAGCCTGAGTGGATACCTGTACGATCCCCGGGCCGAATTCAGGCTGTTCGAAGGCAGCGCCTTCCTGGAAGGGAACACTGTTTCCTTCAGCGCGGATACCCTGATGGCTGATTTGAATCAAGTATCGGTTAGGGACCTTGTACTGACATCCGCCGACGCCAGCGTAAGGGCGGACGGAGAACTGGACCTGGAGACCCTGGCATGGAACACGTCCCTCTTCATGAACATGTCCGGAATGAACCTTGCCCGTTACATCCCATCGGAGGTTCAGACGGACATATCCGGAACTCTCTCCGCAAGTCTCGGCGGCACCGGGGCCGAAGGGGTGGGGGGCGCGGCGGACATCAGCCTGACCGCATCATCCTACGGAGCCTCCAGGATATCGGGACTCGACCTGAACGGTTCGCTCCACGAAGACCGGTTCACCCTGAGCGGTGCCGTTTCGGCGGAAGAGGGAACAGTGGAATTCAGCGGGAACGGCGGTCTCGGACCGGGGGGAGTGCCGCAGTCCTGGGAACTCAGTGTCGAAGGGCAGGTTTACGACCTCTCCCCGCTGGGTCAGCTGATGCCCCCCGGAATGCCCGAAGTATCTTCCGTTCGAATATCCCTCAGTGGTTCCGGGAGCAGATTCGGCATGAACATGAGCGGCAGGGTCGGGGTTCGAGAACTAGAGATGGACGGCCTCTCGGCAGGCAGGCTGACGCTGAACGGCGATATGTCCTACTCCACCGGGAGTTCCGCGGGCAGCGGACCCGCAGATCTTTCCTTCCGGGGCACGGTGGATGCGATTGACCTGGCCACCGAAGGCGTCTCGGCCGATACCACCTCCATGGACGGGTCTTTCACAATGGCCGGACGGAGCAGGTCGCTGGAAGCTTCATTTGTGGTAGACAGCCTGAGAATAGGTTCGGAAGCGCTTCATCTCCAGGCGGAAGTACAGATGGACGGGAACGAGATAACTGTTGACGGCCTGACCCTGGCTGGCTCCGGGGAACGGCTGTACTCCGCGGACCTGCTGGTCTCACTGGGTGACACCACTTTTGCCGGGGTTCGGAACATCAGGGCCACGCACTCAAAGCTGCGGCTGATAACCGAAGGGGAGTTCTCCGCCTTTTCCACCAACGGTACCTTTGTGCTGGATACCCTCAGGCTGGACCCTCCCGTCGGCAGCCTGGCGGCCTCGGGGATGCTGGACGGAGAGGGAGTCAGGCTTCGGGCGGATGTGGAGAACTTCGACCTGACCTCCTTCAGCACGTTCTCCGGCCTGCCTGAGGAAATGTCGGGAGTGGGTGATTTCAGCCTGTCCTATTCCCGGGACACCGCTGGGATGGAGGGTTCGCTCACCGGAAGCATAACCGCTCCCGCTTACGGACAGTTCAGTATGGACAGCATAACCGTAGATGTTTCCGCCGATGACGACTCTCTCCGGGTGAACGGTATCTACGCCTGGCGAAACCAGGTGAGGTCCGGGCTTCAGATGCGGGCCGGCAACCTGTGGGACGGTTCGGAGCCGGCCGTGCTGGCGCAGAGGATACGGTGGGCGGAAGTCGAGGTCAACAATCTCAGCGACTGGCTGTTCTACGTTCTTCCCCTTCCGGTGAGGACCATGGGCGCCAGCGTGTCCGCCAGGCTGGAGTACCGGAGGTACAATGGGGATTACCTGCTGGAGATGCAGGCCTCCGCCCGCATAAGCCGTCTGTATATAACCGTACTTGGGATAGAGCTTCCCAACGTGAACTTCTATCTGAACTACCCCGATACCACCGCGGCCGGGTACGATACCCGGTTCACCCTGGGCTCCGGCAGTCCTGAGACGGGGAACTTCTCCTCCACCTGGAGGGGTGACATTATAAGCCTCTTTCCACTTCAGCTGGGTGAGTACAGCATACGGGCGGACCTGTCAGAAATGCAGATCGTCATCCCCGGCATAGGAGGGGTGATAAGTTCAGGGAACCTGTCGATGGAGGAAGACGGGCTGGACAGTAGACCTCTCCTGTCGGGCAAACTGCGAATACTGGAGGGGGCCGTGGGCGTTCCCCAGCCCGTTGCCGCCTCATCTTCGAACGGTTCCGGCGATATGCCCTTCGATCTCTCCATCGATGTTTCCGGAACCAGCGACATATGGTTCAGGACCAGCTTCGCCGATATAGAGATGGCCCTGAAGCTGCGGATATTCACACTGGAGAGAAAACCCACGGTTAACGGTACCGTATCCGCGGTCAGAGGCAGGATAACGCTGCTCCAGAGGGATTTTCAGATCATTCGGGGGACCGTGAACATAATCCAGGGCCACCCCCCCACCATGCAGCTGAACGTGGAGGGTCAGACCGTTGTAAGAAGCGCCATGAGCAGGCGGGAGTACGTCATTACCGTTCTGATACAAGGTGACGCGGAGAACCCGGAGATAACCCTCACCGGATTCGGACCGGAGGGCCAGATAGCCCAGGAGGACATTCTCACTCTGCTGGCCGCCGGCCTGACCTACGGCGAGATGCAGCAGATGAACTCGTCGGCCATCAGGTCCGAGGTGGAGACCGTCGCCCAGACCATGCTGGGAAGCCTGCTGGCCAGGAACATCAGGCACGAGATTGGCCTGGATACCTTCGAGATCTCCCCGGAGCTGCTCTCCGACAGCACCAGCCTGGTACTGAACGTGGGAAAATATGTTCTTCCGGACCTTTACGTTTCCTACAAGGACGATGTCTTCTCCGGTGACGCGGGAACGGTGAGCGCCCAGTACCTCTTCAATTCGGACCTCTACATCGAGGGTTCCTCCAGGACCACAATACACGGCAATCTGGAGCCCACCATTGAGCTCCATTACACTATTCGATACTGAGAGGAAAACTCCTCAGGCCAAAGAAGGAGCCCCGCCCTGAAGAAAAGGGCGGGGCGTCTCTGACGGTAGGACCGCTTACCTGATAACCGTGAACCTCATGGAGGCCCTGCTGTCAGGGGTTGAAGCCACCAGGAAGTAGATTCCGCTGCCCATTCCCTCGGGAATTCCCCAGGTGAAGCTGTGGCTCCCGCCCGCCAGCTGACCGGAGTGGACAGTTCCCACGGCGCGGCCGGTGAGGTCGTAGACGGATACGTCCGTGACGGCGGCGGCGGGGGAGTAGAGTTCGAACATCACCGATGAATGGACCGGGTTGATTCCCGCGTTGGAGAGAATGAGACCCGGAGCCCCTTCCTCCTGCGATCCTCCGGCGATGGGTACTCCCAGCGCCGCTTCCACCGCCTGAAGGGCCTGGACCCTTCCGGAGCCGAATATGTTGTCTTTGCCCGCGGCGCCGAGATCAAGGGCCGTTACCTCCAGCAGGGAGTCCACCTGGCCGGGGGTGAGACTGGGATTGGCGCTGAGAACAAGCGCCATGACACCGGCGAGGTGTGGGGTGGCCATGGACGTGCCGCTCATGGTGGTATAACCGCTGGGGTTGGAAACCGAACAGCTGACAATATCCACACCCGGTCCCGAGATATCCGGGTCGATGAGCCCTATGTTCGGGGAGGTGTCATCGTAGTCGTACCAGGGAGCGTCGAACATCCAGGTGGAGTAGCCTACGCTGGAGAAGGAAGCGATGTTGTCGCCTATGTCGGTTGCGCCCACCGTGACCACGGCGGAGAGCCCGCCCGTGGTGGTCTGCTCAGGGTGAAGCCACGGGGGAGGGCAGTCTCCCGGAGTCCTGATGTCGCCGGGATAGGACGTGTTGCCCGCCTCGTTGCCCGCCGCTATTGAATGGCAGAGCCCGGCAGCCAGGACGTTCTCCTCGGACTCCCTCCATGAAACCCTGTCCGGGTCCCAGGACTGAAGCCAGCCCATGGAGGTGGAGATGACGTCGGCGCCATTTTCGACGCTGAACTCGAACGCCTCCCACAGCTGGGATTCGGCGCTGGTGGCGTTGGCAACCCTCAGGGCCATTATGGTGGCCCCGGGGGCCACGCCGGTCTCCGTCCCGGCGGTGCCGTCGCCGGCAACGCTTCCCGCGCAGTGGGTCCCGTGGCCGTTGTTGTCCATGGGGTCCCCGTCATTGTTCTCGAAGTCCCAGCCGTAATGGTAGCCGGCGGGAGTGTCGTGCCACATGTTGTTGTGAAGGTCGTTGTGGTTGTAGTTGACGCCGGTGTCCACCACGCTCACCACAACACCCGCTCCGTTGTATCCCAGGGCCCATACGTCGGGAGCGCCCACGGTGGATACGCCCCAGGCGATGTCCTTCGAACGCTCCTCAGTGGTCAGAGGACGGACTTCGACAGGTTCTATAAG
>JAWOBF010000135.1:0-3018 GCA_046498225.1 Candidatus Aegiribacteria sp. | reverse complement strand
AGAATGCTCCTGAGGACCTCGGCGAGCTCATCCCGGGTGAACGGTTTCTGCAGGAAGTGAACGCCCCCTTCAACGATGCCTCGGCTTATGACCGCGTCGGAGGTGTAGCCGGACACGAACAGCACCCTGAGGCCCGGTTCGAGCCTCTTCAGCCTGTCGTAGAGCTGCTTGCCGTTCATCCCCGGCATCACCACGTCGGTCATCAGCAGCCCTATCTCCCCCGGCCTCTCCTTCACCAGTTCTATGGCGTCCTCCGGGGAGCCCGCGGCATGTATTCTATATCCCAGGTTCCTCAGCATCGAGGAGGACATGGAAAGAAGCAGCGGCTCATCCTCCACCAGCAGCAGCGTCTCCGAACCGGTCCGGGTCGCTTTCGCATGCTCGCTGACCCTGCGGTCGGTTATCCTGCCTGAGACCCTGGGGAAGTAGATCCTGAATTCGGTGCCCGTGCCCGGTTCCGTACGCACGTCGATGAAACCACCGTTCTGCTCTACTATGCCGTAGACCGTGGCCAGGCCCAGACCTGTTCCGCTGCCCACATCCTTCGTGGTATAGAAGGGTTCGAAAAGGTGGCTGACGGTTTCCTCGTCCATTCCCTCCCCGTCATCCGCAACGGTCAGGACGGCGTACTCGCCCGGCTCCATATCGACCCCGGCCGGCAGGTTCCGCTCCTCGACCTTCATGTTCGTCACGCTTATCTCCACCCTGCCGTGGTGTTCCATGGCGTCCCTGGAGTTGGCCGCCAGGTTCAGCATCACCTGGCTCAGCTGGGTCGGGTCCAGCCTGACCGTGCAGGAAGCTGATGAAGGTTTCCATTCCAGGTCGACGTCCTCTCCGAGGAGCCTCTGCAGCATTCCCAGCATGTCCGACACGGCTTTATTGAGGTCGAGGACGACCGGCGCTATGCTCTGCTTCCTGGCGAAGGCCAGCAGCTGGGTCACCAGGTTCACCGATCTCGTTCCGGCTTTGCGTATCTCTTCCAGGTGCTGCTTCATGGACTCCGGCACTTCCGGGTCGGCCCCTGCTATCTCGGCATGGCCGAGAATTATGGTCAGCATATTGTTGAAATCGTGCGCCACTCCTCCGGCCAGGCGGCCCACGGCCTCCATCTTCTGCATGTGGTTTACGCGTTCCTCCAGTTTCTTCCTCTCCTCCTCCGCCCTTCGAAGGGCGGTGATGTCGACCGCTATCTCCAGCCTGACGTCCCTTCCGTCGGGCCACCTTATCACCTTGTCCGTCAGGTGGAAATACCTGCCCAGCCCGGGATTCTCGCGCTCCCATATGTGGGGACGGTAGTCCAGCTCCCGGATGATGTCGTTGGTGCAGAAGGAGCAGGGCTCGTTGAAACCCTGAAGTGCGCGATAGCACTTTTCTCCCACGAGCTCCGCGTCGTACATCTCGATTATGGCCCTGTTGGCGAACAGTATCTCGTAGGTGTCCATGTCCGCTATGTAGATGGCGTGGTCGATGCTGTCCAGTATCGACATGAGCTGAGAGTGGTCCGCCCTGAGGGCGTCCTCCCATTCATGCCGTTCGGTGACATCCCTGCCGGACCCAAGCACCCCGGCTGGGCTGCCGTACTCGTCCAGAACAAGGGACACCGTGACCTCCACCCATTTCGTTTCCCCCGAACGGGTGCGTACGCGGAGTTCCAGATCGGTGGACCTCCCGGGCTCGGCACGGCCGGCCCTGCATCTGCTGAGCTCGGCCACCAGCGTCCTCTTCAGCAGCCTGAAGGAATCGGACAGGATCATCTCCTTCGGAGGAATGCTCATGTGTTCTTCCGCCGAGTAGCCGGTGAGCCCGACCACCGACGGGCTGATGTAGATGGGATTCATTTCCAGGTCGGTCAGCACTATCACGTCGGCCATTCTCTCCGCGATGAGCCTGTATCGCCTTTCGTTCTCCGCCAGATCCTTCGTTCTCCTTCGGACCTCATCCTCCAGGCGGGTCCGGCGGCGGACCTGGGAGAAGGTCAGCACTCCCAGCAGACCGGTCAGAACCATTCCCACCGAGCCTGCCAGAGGAATGACCCCTCCCGAAGCGCCCGAAGGGTAGAGGGAACCGGGACGGGCGATTATAACCAGTGTCCTGCCGAAGATGAAAATGGGATGGGTGGCCACCAGTTCCGCACTCATATCCTCCTGGAAGCTCCTGTCGGAATGGGCCTGATGCTCGTCGGGGTGGCTGAACGAGATGAGTTCCGGCTCGCTCTCGCGGTCCAGAATCCAGATATGGGTGGTGATGTACAGATCTTCCCCCGATAATGCATGTTCAACGGCTCTCAGCAGACTGTCCATATCCATCTCCAGGATGGTGAAACTGCCCCAGGAGTAATGACGGCGGTCATCGGGGAGCACATGCTGGAAGACCAGGAATCTGTCAGCTTCGGTGGAGTCGTCATCCAGCCTCATCATGAACGGGAGAGCTTCCGACCGGGCCCGTCCCATGGCGGCCCGGGCACCGGGTACCTCTCCCATGTCCATTCCCCTGAACAGGCTGCCGGAAGGCCGTGAGAAAACATGCAGCACCGGGAACAGGGTATCCCCAGGAGCCGGGAGCGGCAGTTCCCCGAACGGTTCCGGGCCGCGGGCGACGGCCCGCTCCAGTTCCCGAAGCATACCGTGGTGCACAACCGGGGCCCAGGCTATCCCCGTCACTCCATCCTGTTCCAGGAGCAGCCGGGAAAAGCTGTTGAACTCGCGCTCCTCCACCAGCTGTGAACTCTCGAAGAAACCGGTGAGAGCACCCAGAACCGCGGTGCGGGCATCTTCGAACCCCTCCCGGATGCTCTCGGTGTGGAACCTGGAAATCCTGTTGAAATGTGTTCTCTTCGATTCTCCGTTTATGTCCAGGATGACGATTATGGCCAGGAAGGTCAGCAGCGCTCCCATGAACACCACCAGCACAACTTCGCCGTACCGGAGCGGGCCGCGGGTTTCATCTGAAACCTTCCCCCTTCTGATAAGAAGCAGCATGCCGAGTATGAGCAGCAGTGCCGGCGCGGCGGCGAAGGGT
>JAWOBF010000024.1:0-12635 GCA_046498225.1 Candidatus Aegiribacteria sp. | reverse complement strand
GCAGATCATGAAGCATGGTCAGCGAGCAGTTCATGGAAAGTGAAATCCAGTTTCCTATTGCTTGATTCCGCTGTCCGATGAGTTGCCGTAAAGCCTCTTTGCACAGTCGGGGCACAGACCGTGGCTTATCTGAACCGTTGTTTCGGTCTGAATGTAGTCTTCCATGCTGATCCATCTATCGGGCTCGGTATTCGTAGAATCAATCCTTATCCGCCTGCACCCTGAGCACACCGGAAGGAGGCCTTCCAGGTGCTGAACCCTGGCCAGGGTGTTTTGCAGTCTGGCTATCAGTTCAGCATTCTCCTTCTCAAGCTCCTTCCGCCGCATAATCTCCAGTCTTGCTGTGGACAATTCCTCCCTTACTTTGTTCACCTCCATCAGTATTGCCAGCACCGGTCTGTTCTCTTCTATAGTAACGCCCTTCAGCCTGTTCTGTCTGGTTATATAGAAGTACAGGATCGAAAAAGCGAAAACACAGATGATGAATCTGCTGATGAATGTACCGCTCATAATACTCAGGTACTGATCTGTTCCAAGAAAGGCTCCGGTGTTGAAGAGCAGAACATCCAGCATCATTACTCCCAGAAGTGTAAGGAAAGCTCTTAGACCAAGGCGGATTCTCAGCCCGGGTTTCCCCAGGATCTCCCAGACAACAGCAAGGAAGAGGAAATCCATCACGGTGGTTATGACCGAAGCAGCGTTTATCCTCAAACTTGGCACAGGAATAGCGGTTAGATCAGCGCCTGATATCATGTGGGTATTTGAATGTATCAAGAATGCGATCAGGGGAACAAGGATTGACATTCCCGCAACGATGGATATTGCCACTCTTGTAGCCCTGGGTCCGTCGAATACATAAACCACGAATACACCCAGCAGAATAGCGGTGTAAAAGACAGTGGAACCCACCATGTAGGTCACTCCGGCGATCTCGATCCTTACGCCTGCGTCCGTAACCCAGGACATGACTGCGGTGAGCCCTCCGAGGCAGGAGTAAAAATATATCAATCCGAACCGGTGTCTGAGTGAGTGCATCAGCAGAACCAGAACGTAAAATAGCATTGCTCCCGCTAATAGAATGATAAGATCAGATATCATGCGCTATTCTCCTGAAATTATGGGGTATCAATACAGGAATCTATCATCAGGGTTCAGCTGTAACAAGCTTTGTCACAATGAATGGGAAAATGCAGATATGGCTCCGGTAAGCAGAGCTGCGCTTCTTTTGAATAAAATGGGGACGGAGGAGTGTTATGGCAGCGGGCGGGCCGAAGCCCGCCCGCCGCCTGTCAAGCCGGGACGTTACCCTTCGATCTGTATCTTCCGGTGAAGGGCCTTCTCCTCCTTGGGAAGGGTTATCCTCAGAACACCGTTGTCGTAGGAGGCCTTCGCCTCATCGCTCTTTACATCGGTGGGAAGGGTGAAGGAACGGGTGAAGCTACCGTACCTGACCTCCCTGCGGTGCCAGGTCCTGTTCTTGTCCTCTTCCTCTTCCTTCTTTTCGCCCTTTATGGAGAGAACTCCGTTGGCGACATCTATCTCGATGTCGTCCCGCTTCATTCCGGGAAGTTCGGTCTTTACCGTAATGGTCTCCGCGTCCTCGGTGATGTCCACCTCGGGCGCCCATTCACGCTCGGTATTGAAGACATCGAACTCCGGGGCGATGTTCCTAAGCACCACCTCCATGGGAGACATGTAACGTCCCCTTCTCGTTACTCTGCTCTCTTCATCTCTCATGTTCTTTCCTCCTTTCAATTGTCTGATCCGAAGCATTCACTTTAAATTGGAGCAAGACTCTTTCCAGAAGGAACCGACCAATAATCCATTGTAAAACATAAAGATACAGGGCCGGACAGCCGATTCTGGCTGCCGACCGGCCCTGTACTGTTTCTTATTGCGTCATTATGACGCGCTCATCACTTGGCCGAAACGCTCACTTCGTCAAGGAGGATAGAGGGGTACCTGCCTCCCATGGGTGTGTCATGAAGCGTATCCTCCACGGCGGAAACCCTCTGGAGGACCTGGTACACGTTTCCGGCCACCATGCCGTCCCTGACCCTTCCCATGACCTTTCCGTCCTCCACGTAGTATCCGGGATTGAGACCCACCGAGAAATCCCCGTTGAGTATGTTCCCCGAATGGGCTCCCAGGACGCCCAGGACGATCACTCCCCTGTCCATGCCGGATATCATCTCCTCCAGGGACGCGTCCCCGGGGGCTATCCTGCTGCTGTTAAGCGATGGGGCGGGCTGGATGGAGACGGTCTCTCCCCCCCACATGCCTCCCCGGTATCCGGTTCCGGTGGGTTCCTCTCCCAGTTTTTGGGCGTAGTCAAGGTTCAGTACGAGGTTCTCGAAGACCCCGTCCCGGAATACGGTGTGCTTTCCGGTGGGAACCCCCTCGTCGTCGAAGAACCTTCGGTTGACCTCGTCGGGGTCGGTGGGGTCGCCGTAGAGGGTTATCCTGTCGGACAGGACCTTCTGTCCGCGTTTTTCCTGCAGCGGGGATATCCTGTTGTAGAATGCCCTGCCCGATACTGCGGTGGTAAGTCTCCACAGGATGGTGTACATGGTATCGGGGGTGAACATCACCTTCATCTTACCCGTGGGAACGTCCACCATGGGAAGTCCCGACCGGTACAGCTCCACCAGCTTCTTCAGCTCGGCCTGCGGGAAATCGCCGGCAGTGGCGGAATGGTAGAGTTTTCTCACGCCGGTCTCCGTGTTGGGGAAAAGGAGGGAAGTGTAGATATACATGCTTTCCCTCTGACTGGAGACGTCAAGGCCGGCTGAGTTCATTATGGACGTCTCGATAACTGCCCTGGCGGCGCCTACGTCAACCTGCCCCTCCACCTTTCCTTCCAGATAGTCCAGGACTTTCTGCGACCGGCCGTGCAGGTCGTGAAAACCCATGGGGGCCACGGTGCCGTCGGGCTTGGGGGATTCCGGTATTCCTCCGGGCCCCGGAAAGGAGAAACCGGCCTCCACCTTTCCCTTCATGGACGCCAGGGCGTTGGCCACCAGCTCCTTCCTGTCCAGGAGGTTCTTGGTGTACGCGGTTCCTATGCTGCCGTCCTTTATCAGCCTGAGGGCGAAGCCGGACTGAATGGAGGAAGAGACGTCGGTGGTCTTACCGTTGCGCATGGAGAGGGAGCTGGAATCTTCCCTGACGTGGAAGACCTCCGCTTCGTCGGATACTTCTGCTGCTATGTCGAGTAGTTCTTTCATGTCAGGCACCTCCAACTACCATTTTGCGTATCAGGACACTGGGACCTCCCAGGGCGGACTTCATGTTCAGCTGCCCTTTTCCGCAGCCCCCGCTCTCGGAAAGCTCCATCTCGTTCCCGACGGCCTCAATGCTCTGCAGCGTTGTGAACAGGTTGCCCATGATGTTTATGTCCCGCACCATACTGCCGATTTCACCGTTCTTCACCAGGTAGCCGTACTGGGCTCCGAAGGTGAAGTTCTCGCCGCTGGTCTGACCTCCCTTGCCGTCCACCAGGTAAAGACCGTCACCCATCCTCTTCAGCAGGTCTTCCTGGCTGTTGTCCCCGGGTTTGATGAATATGGTTCCCATTCTGACGATAGGCTCGTACCTCATGTCCTCCGCCACGGCGTGACCGCTCACGGGTTCGCCGAAGGCGGCGGCGGTCCTGCGGGAGTGCAGCCTTCCGGTCAGGACCCCCCGGTCCATCAGGGTGACCGGCTTCACGGGCACACCCTCATCGTCGAACCGGTAATAGCCCAGCTGGGAGGGAAGTGTGGAATCGGCCACGATGGTCACAGCTTCGGAACCAAGCTTCTCCCCCAGTGACATCTTTTCCCTCAGTGAAGGGTTGTCCTCTATGATGTCCGCCTCGCTGAAGTGACCGAAGGCCTCATGGGTGAAGACCCCGGCCAGATTGGGGCTGAGCACCACGTCGTAGGTTCCACCTTTGACCGGTTCCGCGTCCAGGAGCTGCTCGGCTATCCGGGCTTTCTTTTTGAACACATCATGCCTGTCCAGCAGCCTGTTGTAGCCGTCGGCCCCTCCCACGGAAACCCTTACGTTCTGGACCAGGCTTCCCCGCTTGGCCACCGCCTCTCCGGAGATACCGGTGGTAAGCAGTTCCTCGCTGACCTGCGTCCCTTCGGAGTTCACGTAGTACTTCTCCCTGCCCACCTCCCTGTAGGAGATGCTGGTGGTTTCGATGGAGGGCTGCTCCAGCATCAGGTCGTTGTACTCCCTGGTGAGTTTTATCTTGTCGTCTATCCTGACCTGCCTCGGGTCCCCGTCCAGCTGGAGCTTCACCGTTTCGGTCACTACCGGCACCCCGGCAAGCTCCGTCTTTTTACCGCCGGTTGCCACAATGGTATCCGCCCCCTCCACGGCCAGCTTGATGGCCCTGGGAACGTCCTCCTCCCGGGTGACGGTGGCGGAGGAGAAACCTCCCTGTCTTCCAACCCGGATAACGTAGCCGTCGGTCCTGTTGGACCCGACACTCCTTATCTCCCTACCCGTGAAACTGATCAGGGTCTCCGTCTTGATCTCGTACCTGATATCGATGAATTCGGCATGGACGCCGCTTATCATCGCCCTGAGTTTTTCCAGCATCAGAGAACTCCCTTCGTTCTATCTTCATTCCTGGAGAAGAAATGGGATATGTTACAGCGGATGCAATATACAGTTTTTGAAAAAGACCGTCACAAAGACATGACGGTTCTCTCATATCCTCCGTCTTGACCCCGGGGCACGGGAGGGGCATTTTACGGGAACCGAATGTAGAATTTTTCCTTTCCCTTCCTTACGCACCCCTTTCTGGAGGATATCATGAGCAGGACCCTTATATTCGCATCGCTTCTATTGCTGGCTTCCGCGGCCGCTTCGCAGCCGCCGCCGGTATTCGACCTCAGGGACGTGGGCGGCATCAATTACGTAACCTCGGTGAAGAGCCAGCAGGGAGGCACCTGCTGGACCCATGGGGTCATGGCGTCCATGGAGGGGAACCTCCTGATGACCGGCGCCTGGGAAGCGGCGGGAGAGACCGGTGAGCCGAACCTGGCCGAGTACCATCTCGACTGGTGGAACGGGTTCAACCAGCACAACAATGACGACCTGGACCCCCCTTCCGGCAGCGGCCTGGTGGTCCACCAGGGAGGCGACTACCTGGTTGCCTCCGCCTACCTCTCCCGGGGAGAGGGTGCGGTGAGGGACATAGACGGCCAGTCCTACTCCACACCGCCTGACCGATACCTTGATTCCTACCATTTCTACTACCCGAGGGAAATTTCCTGGTACATGGCCGGCAGCAGCCTGGAGAACATTGACACCATCAAGCAGGCCATAATGGACTACGGCGTGATGGGCACCTGCATGTGCTACGACGGCTCCTTCATCAATTCGGAGTACGAGCACTACCAGCCGCCCTCCAGCTCACTGGACCCCAACCACGCCATCTCCATAATCGGCTGGGACGACAGCAGGGTAACCCAGGCTCCCCAGCCGGGCGCGTGGCTGGTCAAGAACAGCTGGGGGACCGGGTGGGGGAACGACGGGTACTTCTGGATATCCTACTACGACAAGCACGCCTGC
Source organism: Candidatus Aegiribacteria sp. (assembly GCA_046498225.1). Classification (GTDB taxonomy): domain Bacteria; phylum Fermentibacterota; class Fermentibacteria; order Fermentibacterales; family JCC-6; genus Aegiribacteria. The sequence continues at coordinate 7,064 of JAWOBF010000024.1, read as the reverse complement.
CAGAACCCCACCATGGGAGCCATTTCCCACAGGGAGGTGGAGCCCATGAGGTACCAGAACGTCTACTACCATGACTATCACGGCTGGAGGGATACGCTCATCACGGCATCCGAGGCTTTCAACGCCTTCGAGTGCCAGCAGGACGAGATGCTGGAGGCGGTGAGTTTCTTCACCGTCGAGGAGAACGTGGACTATACGGCAACCATTTATGATAGCTTCTCCGGCGGCCAGCTGAGCGGAACTCTGGGGTCGGTCACCGGCAGCGTCGAACGGGTCGGCCTGCACACGGTGGACTTAGCCGAACCTGTTTCCCTGTCACAGGGAGAGGAATTCTACGTATACCTCCAGCTTTCCGACGGGGGCCACCCCTTCGACTGCACATCGGACGTGCCCGTCCTTCTCGGGGCCCAGTACAGGGTCATAGTAGAGTCCAGGGCCGATCCCGGGGAGAGCTTCTTCCTCGACGGTTCCTCCTGGGTGGACCTGACCACCGTGGATACAACCGCCAACTTCTGCATAAAGGCCCTGACCAATCCCCAGGGCCTCTTCGTCACACCCTCTTCCGACTTCAGTTCAAGCGGTGACGCGGGAGGACCGTTCTCCCCTTCCAGCGCCGAATACACCATGCAGTACAACGGCGAGGGCTCCATCAGCTACCAGGTGACCACAGAGGGCGGCGCCGAATGGCTGGACATCTCCACCACGTCCGGTTCCCTCGATCCCTACGATCCCCTGACGGTAACACTCTCCGTAAGCGGGGAGGCGGCGACCCTGCCGGCGGGCGCCTACAGCGAGAAGGTCTACTTCACTAACATGACCACCCATCAGGGAGACACTTACAGGGATGTGGTGCTTGTCATAGGAGACCCCACGGTACTCTACAGCTGGGACCTGTCCAGCGACCCGGGCTGGACCACAGAGGGGGACTGGGAATTCGGAGTTCCCACCGGCGCGGGGGGCCAGTACGGAAATCCAGACCCCACGTCCGGCCACACAGGTACCAATGTCTACGGCTACAACCTCGATGGTGACTACCCCAACAACCTTCCCGAGCGTCATCTCACCACCGGGCCGCTGAACTTCAACGGAATGTACAGCTCTCAGCTGGTTTTCTGGAGATGGCTGGGAGTGGAATCACCGGAGTACGACCACGCCTACGTGAGGGTAAGCACCAACGGGGTGGACTGGACGGACGTATGGGCCAACGAGGGCGAGATGGTGGGCGGAAGCTGGGAACAGCAGGTTATAGACATCTCCGAAGTGGCCGATGACCAGTCCCAGGTGTACATAAGGTGGACCATGGGCACCACGGACGGAGGATGGACCTACTGCGGGTGGAACATCGACGATATAGAGGTATACGCCGTCCCCCACGAGGGAGTGGAAGAGGGCGGAACATCATCGGGACCGCTGCAGGTCAATCCGTTGTTCCCCAACCCGTTCACCTCGCAGGTGAGCATACCTTTCACCGTCTCATGCACGGGAGATGTGAGCATCTCCGTTTACGACATTTCCGGCAGGCAGGTAAGGTCGCTTTCCTCCGGTGAGCTTGCCGCCGGCAGCCATACTGTGTCCTGGCAGGGAACCGATGACAGCGGTGGAATGGTGAGTTCCGGCGTCTACTTCGTAATGGTCCGGACCGCGGACGCTTCGGTAACCAGCAAGGTGGTGCTGGCCAGGTAGGACTTCAGGAGCAATCTTCGGGCAGCCCTTCAGCCCTAATCGGCTGTTCGGCTGCCCTGCCCCTCTCCTCCCTGTTCATGGATTATTTCCCGTATGGCCGACATCTTCTCCCGCAGCAGCTGCCGGTCCTCAGCTTCCGCCACCAGCCTGAGGTAGGGCTCCGTGTTGGAAGGCCGGATATTGAACCACCATTTGGGGAACTCGATCCTGTATCCGTCGAAATCGTACATCGCCAGGGGTTCCTCTTCTGACGTGAAGTGGTCCTTCAGCCTGTTCATGGCGGTTATCTTGTCCTCTATCCTGAAATTGACCTCCCCCGAATTTGCGTAGATGTCGATGGAGTCCACCAGTTCGGAGAAATTCGTCCCTCGGGACTTCCTCGAGGCCAGAATGTTCAGGACAAGCACTGCGGCCAGCATTCCGGAATCGCAGTTGAAGAAATCACTGAAATAGTAGTGACCCGCCAGTTCTCCGCCGTAGACGGCTCCCAGCTCTCTCATCTTCATCTTGGCGTGGGAATGTCCCACCTTCCACATGCAGGGCTTCCCTCCCAGCTCCTCTATGAAACGGATCACCCCCCTGGATGTCCTTACGTCGTGCAGGACCCTGCCGCTCTCCCCGTCCAGGAAATGCAGGCCGAGTACGGCAGTGATGATATCGGGGCGGACGAACCTTCCCAGGTCATCCACGAACATGACCCTGTCGCCGTCGCCGTCGAATATCACTCCAACGTCCAGTCCCTCCCTGAGAACCAGAGCCCTCAGGTCCGCCGTGTTCTCCTCCTCCAGCGGATTGGGCGGATGGTTGGGAAAGGTCCCGTCCAGGCTGTCGTAGATGTAGGCAGGCCCGTCACCCAGTACTTCTCTCGCTATCAGGGCCGCCATCCCGTTGGAGCAGTCGATACCGGTGTTCAGCACGGAATGGTCATCCATGAAGCCTGAGAGGAAGGAAACGTACTCCCTCTTCATGCCGGGAAAGTCCTCGTACCCTCCCCGAAAAGCCACCGGCTGGACGGAACCGCTCTGGACCATTCTCTCCAGGTCCCTCAGGCCGGTGTCGTACCCTACCGGAAGCGCCCCGGAGCGGGATACCTTAAGCCCGTTGTACTCCCTGGGATTGTGGGAGGCGGTAATCTGCACGGATGCCTGAATCCCGTGGGCCGCCGTGGCGTAATAGACCATGGGCGTAGTGGCCGGGCCCATATCCAGAACGTCGGACCCGGAATCCATGATCCCTGCCGCCAGGTGATGGAGGATCTCGGGGGTGGACTCCCTGCAGTCGTAGCCCACCAGAACCCTGTCCGCCTTCAACAGCCCCGGCAGGTGGAATCCTATTTTGTAGACGGTCTCGGAGTCGAAGTCCCTGCCGTAGACTCCTCTGATGTCGTATGCCTTGAACGCTTTCATGCTATCACCGCTCCAGTTATTCCTGCTGTTTGTCAAGTGTCAGGACGGAATCCAGCTCATCCCGAAGATGGGAGAGACTGTAAGGCTTTACAAGACTGCCGTAGAAACCGTAATCCACATGGCTTGAGAGAACCGGGTTGTTGGCGTAGCCGCTGGATACTATGGCCCTTACGGCCGGGTCGATCTTCCTCAGCTCCTCGATGGCAGCTTCTCCGCCCATACCTCCGGGCACGGTCAGGTCCATTATCACAGCGTCGAACGGCCTGTCGGAAGCCATTGCCTGCCGGTACAGCTCCACCGCTTCCCGCCCGTCCACGGATTCCGTCACGCTGTGTCCCAGGGCTGCCAGCATCGATCCCAGGACCTGTCTGACCCTCGGATCATCGTCCATTATCAGGATGCGCGCGGACCCCACCGGTCGGTCCGCTCCTCCTCTGACTGGCTGTTCAGGCTTTTTCTCCTCCACGCCGGAGACGGAGGGAAGGTATATTACGAACTCGGTCCCGACTCCCACCTCGGAGAACACCCTGATAGCTCCGCCGTGCCTTTTGACTATTGAATAGCTCGTGGACAAACCCAGGCCGGTGCCGTCGGGTTTGGTGGTGAAGTAGGGGTTGAATATCTTCTTCAGGTCTCCCCCCGGAATGCCTTCTCCATCATCCTTTATGGATAGCTTTACGTAATCTCCCGGTTTCAGGCCGGCCTGGTTGTCCCGGTCCAGATGGACATTGCTGCAGGCAACCGTGAGACGGCCGCCTCCGGACATGGCCTGCACCGAGTTCAGGGCCATGTTCTGCAATACCTGGACTATCTGCTCACGGTCCGCGTCTATCCTGTCCAGTTCGTCCTGGAAATCGAACACCGCCTCCGCCTCCGATCCCCTGAGGCTGAACAGCACCGCTTCCCTTACACAGGTTTCCACGTCCAGCGACTGTTTTACCGGAACGCCGCCCCTGGCGAAGGTGAGCAGCTGCCTGGTCAGGTTCGTGGCTTCATTGATGGACGCCTCGGTGTCCCGAAGGTACTCCCCGGCTCTGGCGGGATCCTTCTCCTCCCGCGCAAGATAGACGCTGCCCTGTATCGCCATGAGCAGGTTGTTGAAGTCATGGGCTATACCTCCCGCCAGGGTCCCGATGGATTCCAGATGCTCTATGTTGAGCAGTTCCTCCTCCATCCTCCTCTGGTCCGTGATATCCATGATGATGCCCTCTATGCTGTCCGGTCTTCCTTCTCTGCCCCGGACCTTCCGCGCGGAGATAGAACCGAGAAATGTGGAACCGTCCAGCCTTTTCAGTTCCACCTCGAAACCCTGTACTTCCTCTTCATCCCTCAGCCGTTCCATCAGCTTTGTTCTTCCGGCCGGGTCAGCGTAGAGCTCATCGACGGTGATAGTGTCGAGGTCGGACCGCCCACCGGCTCGGAATATGCTGACCATCGCCGGGTTGGCGGAGATTATTCTGCCACCGTCTTCCAGAGAGGTGCGGTATATGGCTATGGGAATGTTCCGGAAAAGCTCCCGGTACTGGTCCCTGGTCTCCCGGAGTTCGTCCTTGGTCCTGAGGGACTCCGTCAGGTCAAGTGTAAGGACGACGACCTTGTCCACCTCTCCATCGTCTCCCATGAGCGCGTAGAAGTGGTGGGATATGTACTCCGCGGCCCCGGGAGGCGGGTCGGACGGCTGTATTATCGGAATGTAGAGCTCTCCCCCCTCCCTGTATACCCGCTCCACATCCTGCCGGTAGTCTGCCAGGTAGGTATCCCTTTCATCCATTCGGAACTCCTGGCGCGGAGCCATGTTTTCCTTCAGGTCGTCCACGGACTTTCCCCATATGGCCCTCCAGGAAGCGTTGGCCATCAGAAGGGTGCCGTACCTGTCATGCACAGAAACTCCAACGGGTGAATTGTCCACGATGGCCTTGAGAAGCTTATGGCTCTCCCTTATCTGCCTCTCCGCCTCCCTGCGTCGGGTCAGGTCCCTCACGGATATCAGGACCGCGTCGGTATTCCTGTAGTTCATGGGAGTCGCTGACAGCTCCGCCGGAAGGAATCCCTGTTTCTTTCTTACCGAGGTCTCCAGGACCTGTGCCTTCCTGTTCCCCGCGTCCGGCCCGGAAAGGAGCGACCTCAGTGTGATTCCGTCGGAGTCATGGAACATCCTCAGGGGAGGAAGGGTATATATCTCCTCCCTGGGGAGGCCGGTCATTTCGCAGAAGCTGGTATTGGCGAAGAGTACACGGTCCATAGTACAGATCAGTATGCCATCCTTGGTGTTCTCTATTACCGTGCGGTACCTCTCCTCGCTTTCCGCGGTGCGCCTCTGCTCCTTCAGCACCTCGGAGAGATCCTTTAGAATAACTACCCTGTCCTCGGTGCCGGGGATGAAATCGACATTGGCCCGCATGAAACGCTGGCCGCCGGGAACAAGAACTCTCAGGGTATACGTCCTGGGGGGACTTCCCACTCCCCTGGCCCGGTCTATGAAGTACCGCGTCAGCCTTTCCCTTTCGTCCTCCGGGACGAAGTCCTCCCAGGTCTTTCTTCCCAGAGTGTTCTTCAGGGAAATGCCCAGCATCTCTTCGGCCCGCGGGCTGACGTCCGCTACAAAACCATTTCTGTCAAGGATTATCACGATATCTTCAGTGAGCCTGAGTACCGTCTGCAGGGTGGAGCGGCTGAGACGCAGCTGTTCGTTCAGCTGTTCGATAGGCCCGTCATTACCGGCGGGAACTGCTCCTCCCGAGGATCCTTTGACTTCAGGCATATGGTTCTCCCGGCCTGCTCGTTGTGGATTATTACTATACCATTCCAGCGTGATCGGTTACAACCCTGCCGGGATCATTCTCCTGTAGCGGCCGGTGGCCGAGAGTATCATCGCCGTCAGGATCAATAGACCGCCGAAGGCCCCGCGGGCTGTCACATTCTCCCCCAGCATCAGCCAGCCCCCGGCCAGGGCGAATACCGTTTCCAGGCTCATTATGATCGCCGCGTGTGAGGGATGAGCCCTCTTCTGGGCCACTACCTGGAGAGTGAACGCTATGCCCACCGAGATAAGTCCCCCGTACAGAAGAGGAATCGCCGCACCGGTCAGACCGGCGGCCGAATTCCTCTCGAAGACCGCGGCGAAGGCAAAACTGAGGACCGAGCAGAAAGCGAACTGTACAGCGGCCAGCTGAAGCGCCCGGTGACGTTTCATAAACCTGGATATCAGCTGAATGTGCGCCGCCCAGAACAGGGCTCCGGCAAGGACTATCAGGTCTCCTGTGGCCATCCTTGGAGTACCCGCTGTGGTGAGCAGGAACGTTCCGCCCACGGCCAGGATGGAACCGGCCCAGGTCCTCCAGCCGGTGGGCTGGCCCATGAACATGCCCAGCACCGGCACCAGCAGGACGTAAAGTCCGGTTATGAAACCCGCATTCCCCGCGGTTGTGTACACCAGCCCGGTCTGCTGAAGAGAAGCGCCCGCGAACAGCACCAGCCCGGCCATAGCGCCGTCCCTGACCGGGAATCCGCTGGACGGCCGGGAGTAACGCCTCGCCCTGAACGCCAGCACAGGCAGAAGCACTGCCGCTCCCAGGGCGAATCGTATGCCGTTGAACAAAAAAGGACCCATATGCTCCATACCGGCCCTCTGAGCAACGAAGGCGAACCCCCAGATGGCGGCTGTCAGCAGTAGGAGCAGGTCTGGCACTAATGCTTTTTTTTCGAAAGCGCTCTAGCCTTTCCGAAGGATGATGGTTCCTTACAGGGGTTGACATGACCGGTTAATATGCAATTATGAAACATTGGAGTAAAACCTACACCTGGGTTATGATCCGCGCATCTTATCCAATAATGATTAGCAGTCAATCAATACTCTTCAGAAAAGAGAGAAAAATGATAAACTATCTGTACGTTGATAAGCTGGAGGACCTGCGTGAGTACACTTCCATCAACGAGCTGGCCGTATTCCTTCATTCGGCCCTAATTCCTTACGTA
>JAWOBF010000123.1:0-7993 GCA_046498225.1 Candidatus Aegiribacteria sp. | reverse complement strand
TCGTGCCACATGTTGTTGTGAAGGTCGTTGTGGTTGTAGTTGACGCCGGTGTCCACCACGCTCACCACAACACCCGCTCCGTTGTATCCCAGGGCCCATACGTCGGGAGCGCCCACGGTGGATACGCCCCAGGCGATGTCCTTCGAACGCTCCTCAGTGGTCAGAGGACGGACTTCGACAGGTTCTATAAGGGCGTTCTCCACGTTCATAAGCCTAACGAAGAGCACATCCTCCCGGCTCGCTATCTGCCTTATCACCTCACCGGAGAGGCGTGCGCCGATGGCGTTGACTATCCAGAATGGACGAACGTCCCGTACCGTCTGGTCACCGAAGGTCTCCAGCTGGGAAAGGATGCCAGCCTGGGCGAGCTCCGCCCTGTCCTTCATCACTCCCGCCGCGAATTCACGCCTTTCGGCCCGGGTCATGTCCTGGGTAGCCTGGGCTATGTAATCGGTGTCCGCCGAGCCTTCCGGCTTTATGAGAACGTAGTGAAGCGTGGTATGGTCGGAGTTCTCGATGGCGCCCCGGAGCGCCGGTGATATGACGCCGGAAAAGGCCGCCGCCGCCATAAGGAAAAGAAGCATAAGTACTTTCATGATTCACCTCTCATGTGTAGTTCCGGAGGCCGGAAGCCCCTGGAAACCGTAAATTCCCCCTCATGTAATGCTGGAAAGGAATTCCATACCTGAATAGTATATACGCCGCCCTGCATCCGGACAATGCCGGCCTGCTGCCTTATGTCAGAGCCCGGGGTAGGTCTTCTTCTCCGGAATGACACCCCGAATACCACCTCTGGGGTCGTCAACGTCCCTCTCGAACCTGGGTATCAGGTGGATGTGGACGTGGGGTATGGTCTGACCGGCGGCGGCTCCCTCGTTCACTCCTATGTTGTAACCGTCGGCCGCCAGCGACCTTTCCAGCTGCTCCTTCCGGAAGCGCAGCGCCCGGGAGATGGATTGGAGTTCATCGTCCGTGGCGTCGAAGACGCTGGCGAAATGCCTGAAGGGGATGATGAGCGTATGGGAGGGGGAGACCGGGTAGAGGTCGCGGATCACGTACACGTTCTCGTCCTTCCAGATTATCATTTCCTCGTCGGGGTCGCAGAATGGGCACCGCTTCATTTCTACCTCCGCTGTGGAATTCTCGGCTTGCTTTCCTTCATGGGATAATGTACGATAATCCGTCGCAAGGCAACACGGCAAATGGAGGATCATCGTGGAAGAATACGTTCCGGCGGAAGAGGAGTTCTTTCTGAGAACGGCTCCCCGCCTGGCTCCGCGGCTCCTGGGCTGCCTGCTCATGCGGAACACTGAGAACGGGCCGGTCTCCGGCGTCATAGTGGAGACCGAGGCCTATACCCGCGATGACCCCGCGAGCCATTCCTTCGGCGGGAAGTCCGCCAGGAACTGGCCGATGTTCAAAGGGGGCGGACTGGCGTACGTTTATCTGATCTATGGCGTCCACAACTGTTTCAACGTAACCTCGGGACATCCGGGCAGCGGTGAGGCGGTCCTGGTCCGGGCGGTACGGCCCCTCGAGGGAATTGAACAGATGCGGAAGAACCGGGGGCTGCACGGGCTGAAGAACCTGTGCAGCGGACCGGGTAAGCTCTGCCAGGCATTCGGAATAGACCGCGGACATAACGGTACTTCCCTGCTGGACGGGGATATCAGGCTCATGGTCCCTGCTGAGGAAGAGAAGCTCGATGTGGCGGTAAGCCGAAGGGTAGGAATAAGCAGAGCGCGGGAACTGAAGCGAAGGTTCACCCTGCGGGACTCACCCTGGCTTTCCCGGCGAGTCTAGTCTGAAGTTCCGGGGAAGGCCAGGGTCCTGAAGGCCAGTATGGCAAGGCCGATCCCCGACAGAACCGCGAAGAACGCGTATATGTCACCATGAAAAGCGGCTTCCGAGTCTGTCATCCACCTGATGGTCCACAGGGTGTAGCCCTGGGGCACCAGAAGCTGGAACAGGCCGCTGCCGGCCCAGGACGCGGTGGACGCCTGTGCCATGAAGCCCAGCAGGTTGATGAGATGCCCGGTGCCGCCGGGGAACTTCCCCAGCATGACCGTGGCGCCGACGGCGGTGAGCGAGGAGAAGGGTATCACCGTCCACAGCTGCCAGGGTATGCCGTTCCCGCCTGATGACCAGACAAGCGCGAGAAGACAGCCAGGAACGGCTCCGGCAAGCAGGGGAAGCAGCATTTCCGGAATTATCAGGGAGTACCTTCCGGCTCCGGTCCAGAAAAGGATGTCCTTCAGTGCCCTCCGGTCAGCGGAATCCGGCCAGCTGGCGATGAATGCCGCCGGGAAGCACCATGTGACGGCGGATATGGCGAAAGGAATGAAAGGTATCCGCGTCCCGCCGGGAAGAATCCAGGCCGCCAGGGGCGCGCCCAGTAGTATCCAGGGGAATGCCCACCTGTTCGTGCTCCACAGGGTCATCTGCCGGAATACGGCGAACCAGACCCTCAGATATCCAGGTCTTCCCCGCAAAACAGGTCCGCCTCTCCGGTCTCGTCCCCGCCGGTGAAGCAGTCCACCAGCTGGGAGTTCATGGGTGGCCTGACCTCCAGGCCCGCTATCTGTCTGGAATTCGCCCTGGCCAGGTTCACCAGGTTGGTGACGGTGGTGCTGAGCCCGCCGTGACGGAACTCGTAGCCTCCGGGCACCGCGACCAGGTCCCTGGCGCCGGGCAGGCTCTCCATGACTCCCCTGGGAAGGGCAGGAAAGAACTTCACTCTGAGCCTCATCTGAGAGGAGCACGCGTCGGAGAGCTCCTGGAACCTGACTATCTTCCTTACGTCACGGGAATCGCAGAGGGCTACCCTGTCCGTGGTCTGCGGCAGGTACTGCAGTTCCGGCAGGGCCGCTATCACCGCCGCCCCGCCCTGGCAGAGGTCTTCCAGCAGCGGGTGGAGGGAGACCGGAAAAGGCCCCTGAAGGACCATCACTCCGGGAACCGGCAGGCAGGCCGCGGCGAAGGCCGCGGTATACCCGGCTTCGAAGGGAAGATCCCTGAGTTCTGTGTGAGCGTGTTCCACAAGGGAGCACCAGCTGAGCAGCTGGGTTATCACCTCCCCCATCTTCTTTCTCGGGTGGCCGGCGGCCGCTCCGGCCATGGAGAGGTACCGGGTCAGGGTCATCCTCGCGGGAAATGAGAAGCTGTTGGGGACGAAACCAACATCGCGGCCTGAACGGCCTCTCTGCATATCCATGGTCTGGTCCTCCAGAAAAACCCTGCCCGACGCCGGCGGCAGCCGTCCCGAAAGCACCAGCGCCAGATCCGGAGCAACGGTCTTCTCGTCCCCTAGAAGGACCAGCATCGAGCCGGCCAGCACGGCCAGCTCCAGTGGTTCCCGCGAGTCACTTCTTACCCTGAGTTCATCGGTGCTGAGCAGGACCGATGAATCCATTACTCCGGCTCCAGTTCAGATCCCGGACTTCCGCAGGCTGGCCTCCGCCAGTTCAAGCGCCCGGACAACCCCAAGGCCGTCCCTGCCCGAGGAGACTGGGGTTCTGCCCTCCTCAATACTGCTCAGGAACTCCTCCATCTCCGAAGCAAGGGGCTCGCCGCTGGCCAGCTTTGGAGAGAGGATGTCACCCGTCCTGTAGGTGAGCTGGTACTCTCCGAAGGACTCCGGTTCGACCAGTTCCACCCCCTTGTCGTAGATCTTTATCTTCTCGATGGGTTCGGTATCGTCGTAGACAAGCATCTTGCTGCTGCCGACGATGACAGTTCTTCTGAGCTTCGAGGGCGCCAGCCATGCAACCTGAACGTTCCCGATGGCGCCGCTGGGGAAGGCCAGGTCGATGAAGGCCACGTCTGGAATATCGTCGAGGACGAAGGCGTGGCCGAAGGCGCTTACCCGTGAAGGCTCCTCACCCAGCCAGTAGAACAGCATGGAGAAATCGTGCGGGGCCAGGTCCCATATTACGGAAACATCTTTCTGGTGCAGTCCCAGGTTTACCCTGCTGGAGGTGATGAAATGAATGTCTCCCAGCTCTCCGCTGTCGATTATCTCCTTCGCCTTGATGACCGGAGGGGAGAACATGAAGGTATGTCCCACCATGGTGACGAGGCCGTTGCTCCCGCCCAGTTCCACCAGTTCTTCCGCCTGTTGTATGCTGGCGGCGAAGGGTTTCTCCACGAAGGAGTGCTTGCCGGCCAGGAGGGCCTCTTTCGCCAGCGGATAGTGGGAGGATACATCGGTGGCTATGACCACCGCGTCGATGTCCTCATCATCGAAGATTTCCCGGCAGTCGAAGGTGCATTCGAGGTCCGGGTACCTGGATCTCATCTTCTTGACCCTGGCCGGGTCCGAATCGCACATCACTATTCTGCCGCTGCGGCTGCTGGCGTAGACGTTCCTGAGCAGGTTGGGTCCCCAGTATCCGAGCCCTATGACTCCTACGTTTACCATGCTGTCCTTTCATGTTGGAATAATCAGGATATAGCCTCATTACGGAATAAAATACAACGAATGCCCATTGCGGTAAAGCGGTCGCGGGGTAGGTCAAATTGACGCGCTCAAATGAGCCGCGGGTCAGTAGAGCGGCGCATCCCCGCCTGTATCGGCCCGATCCTCCCCTTTTGCCTGGCAGGATATATGCTTGCATTTTATTCAAGGAGGTAATGAATGAACTTCGAAAAATTTACCATAAGATCGAGGGAAGCCATACAGGAAGCGGGACGTATGGCGATGGAGGCGGGCAATCCGGAAATAGCCCCGGTCCATCTGGCGGCGGTTCTGCTTGACGATGCGGACAGCGTGACAACAGGTGTCCTGGACAGTCTCGAGATCGACCGTCAGTCGCTCAGGGACGAGATATCTGGAATCCTGGGCTCGCTGCCGAGGGCAAGCGGCGGGTCTGAGCCGAGAATGACCGCCGAACTGGCCAGGGTGCTCGCATCCGCCGAGAAGACTGCGGCGAAGATGAAGGATGAGTACGTGGCGAGAGAACACCTCTTCCTGGGGCTTCTCGGGTCGGGCGGCAGGGTGGCGGACGTTCTCAGGGCCAGGGGGATCGGCGAGAAGGTATTTCTGGAAGCGCTGGCGTCCGTCAGGGGCTCCACCAGGGTAAGCTCCGAATCCGCCGAATCAACCTACAAGGCTCTGGAGAAATTCACCCGCGACCTCACGGCCATGGCGCGCCGGGAGAAGCTGGACCCGGTGATAGGAAGGGATGACGAGATACGGCGGGTCATGCAGGTGCTGGGCAGAAGGAAGAAGAACAACCCTGTGCTCATCGGCGAGCCCGGAGTGGGCAAGACCGCCATCGTTGAGGGCATGGCCAAGAGGATAGCCGAGGGCGACGTGCCTGAAACCCTAAGGGACAAGAGCGTCATGGCTCTGGACATGGGAGCCCTGGTGGCGGGAGCCAAGTTTCGGGGGGAGTTCGAGGAAAGGCTCAAAGCCGTCCTCAAGGAGATAGCCGACGCGGAGGGCAGGATAATACTGTTCATAGATGAGATGCACACCCTGGTGGGCGCCGGCGCCGCAGAGGGAGCGGTGGACGCCGCGAACATGCTCAAGCCGGCCCTGGCAAGGGGAGAACTGCACAGCATCGGCGCCACCACTCTGGACGAGTACCGGAAGTACATAGAGAAGGACGCCGCGCTGGAGAGACGCTTTCAGCCGGTGATGGTGACGCCTCCCTCGGTGGAGGACACCGTCAGTATCCTTCGGGGTCTGAGGGAGAGGTACGAGAGCCATCACGGCATCATCATTCAGGACGCGGCCCTGATGGCGGCCGCCACCCTCTCCGACAGGTACATCACGGACAGATTTTTGCCAGACAAGGCTATAGACCTCATAGACGAGGCCGCCAGCCGGCTCCGGATCGAGATAGACAGCATGCCGGAGTCCATAGATGAGATCAGGCGCAGGATAATGAGACTGGAGATAGAGCGGGAGGGCCTCAGAAGGGAAGAGGAGGCGGACTGCCGCGAGGAGCTGGAACTCATCGAGAAGGAGCTGGCGGAACTCGAGGAGGAGAGGACCGCCCTGGAACTGAAGTGGAAGAACGAGAAAGACCTGATAGACAGGATACGCGACAACGCGAGGCGAATAGAGGACCTCCGTGGACAGGCCAAGATAGCCGAGCGCCAGGGAGACCTGGAAAAGGTGGCGGAGATAAGGTACGGCAGCATAAGGGAGCTGGAGAGCCAGTCCGAGGAGATGAAGGAGAGGCTGGACGAACTCCAGAAGGAGGGTTCCCTTCTCTCCGAGGAGATAACTCCCGAAGACATAGCGGAGGTGGTCTCAAAGTGGACCGGGATACCCGTTTCCCGGCTCCTGGAAAGCGAGAAGGAGCGCCTGCTCACGCTGGAGGACGAGCTTCACAGACGCGTGGTGGGTCAGGACGAGGCGGTCTCGGCGGTGTCGGAGGCCGTCAGAAGGTCCAGGGCAAGCGTACAGGATCCCAACAGGCCACTGGGCAGCTTCGTGTTCATGGGTCCCACCGGAGTGGGCAAGACGGAGCTGGCCAGGTCCCTGGCCGATTTCCTGTTCGACGACGAGAACGCCATGGTGAGAATTGACATGAGCGAATTCATGGAGAAGCACTCTGTATCCAGGCTTATCGGAGCCCCTCCCGGCTACGTGGGGTACGACGAGGGCGGCTACCTCACCGAGGCGGTGAGGCGAAGGCCCTACTCGGTTGTACTCTTCGACGAGATAGAGAAGGCCCACGCCCAGGTGTTCAACGTATTCCTGCAGATCCTGGACGAGGGACGGCTGACCGACGGCCAGGGCAGGACGGTGGACTTCAGGAACACGGTGATAATCATGACCAGCAACCTGGGTAGCGACTGGATAGCGGAGGCGGCGGGGAGACTTACCCAGGAGGAGCTCTCCCGAAGGGCCAAGGGGGAGCTGGGAACGCACTTCAGACCGGAGTTCCTGAACCGGATAGACGATGTCATAGTCTTCCGCCCGCTGGGCAGGGAAGAACTCAGGGAGATCGTGAAGATTCAGCTGAAGAGGCTGAACAGGATACTCCGGGAGCAGAACCTGAAGCTGGAGCCAACCGAGGCGGCCCTGGACCTCCTGGCGGGCCTCGGGTACGACCCGGCCTTCGGCGCCCGGCCCCTGAAGAGGGTCATTCAGAAACATGTCCAGAACCGGCTGGCCAACGATATCATCGCGGGGAAGGTGCGTTCAGGTCAGAAGATAGTCCTGGACGCCGATGACGACAGTTTCGTGATGAGACCGGTCTCGGGCGAAGAGTAGCATGAGCGCCACCCTCCTGGTGCTGGCGGGTTACCTGGCGGCGGATATCTTCCTGGGAGGGTACCTGGCCGCCGGGGCGGTCCTGCTGCTGGCCGGAGGGGAGTACCTGTTCTTCCTTGCCGTCAGGAAGGAGAGACACCTCTCGCTGCTGGCCGAGGGAGCCGTGCTTTCCGCGGTGCTTCTGGCCGGTGAGCGGCTGGCCGCCATGGGCTACGGCGGCGGCGGGTTCGTACTGCTGGAACTGGTCCTGGGAGGAGTGCTGACAGGCTCCGCGCTGGCCGGAAGACCCTGGCTGGAGTCCCAGATGAAAAGGATGGCGGGCTTCTCCGCCGGACGGGAGTTCGCCGGGGAAGCTTCCATTGCGATGGGCCTGTTATTCCTGCTGCACGGAGCCTTTGCAGGCGCTCTCATGCTCGCCACCGGCGGCGTCCCTCTCCTGCCCGCGGTACTGGCGTTCCTGGTCCTCTACGCCGGAGCCGTTCTGTACATAAGGAGGAAACAGCGCAAAAGGGCTGTTATGAGCGCTCCCCGGGTGACGGTGGGCGATGACGGTCGGGTGACGCTTTCGGTTTCCGGCCGGAAGCTGGGCAGCATGGAAATCAGGCCGGGGCCGGCCGCCATCGTTACCGGGCTGGAACTGGAAGACGGAGTTGAGGCTCACCGGTTGCTTCAGGCAATGGAACACCACCTGAAAATCCTCGGGTGCAGGGCGGTCAGGCTTCCGGCGTGGAACGGGGAGGAGCTGGTCCTGGAGATATCGGG
>JAWOBF010000065.1:0-34587 GCA_046498225.1 Candidatus Aegiribacteria sp. | reverse complement strand
GCCTGGCCCTCTCCCCGTCCAGGCTCAGGTTCGTCACCCACCTGTCCCTGTCGGAGAGCGGGGTCAAATACGCGGCCGACGTACTTTCAGCGTTTGGAGGATAGAATGGTAACTGGAGTCATCGGAACCGGCCACCTGGGCTTTCACCACGCCAGGATACTGGGGGAGATCACCGGGGATACCGTGCCGGTTTTCGACACCGACAGGGAGAGGATGAGGGAAATCGCCTCGAAGATCGACGTAAGGCCCTGCTCAGGTATCGATTCCCTTCTTGACAGGTGCGGGTCGGTGGTGGTCGCCACCACCACCTCCAGCCATCATCATGTCGTCCTTCGAGCCCTTGAGGCCGGCCTTCACGTTCTGGTGGAAAAGCCCATAGCCGCCACCATCAGTGAGGGAAGGGAGATGGTGGAGAGGGCGCAGGAGAACAACCTCGTCCTGGCGGTGGGTCATGTGGAAAGATTCAATCCGGCCATAATGGCGGCGTCCGGTCTCATCGACGAACCGCTGTTCGTGGAGGGACACAGGATGGCGCCGTTCAATCCACGCGGTACCGACGTCTCCGTTGTGCTCGACCTGATGATACATGATATCGACCTGGTGCTGTCCTTCGTTCGCTCTCCGGTTGTATCGGTCCAGGCATCGGGAATTCCGGTGCTGAGCGAACATGTTGACATCGCCAGCGCAAGAATACAGTTCGAGAACCGATGCGTGGTGAACATGACCGCCAGCAGGATATCGAGAGAGCCCATAAGGAAGCTCAGGTTCTTTCAGCCCCGAAGGTACGTATCGGTTGATTTCGCCGAAAGGAAGGTGGAGGCGTTCAGCCTGGAGGGAAGCGAGATATGTCCGGTCAGCGTCGAAGTCCCCGAAGTGGACGCTCTCACGGAGGAGCTGAAGGACTTCAGGAACGCGTGCGACACCGGTTCGGACCCGGTGGTAAGCGGTATCGACGGACTGAACGCTCTCATATCCGCCCAGATAATCTCGGGCAGGATACAGGAAGCCGCGGAAGAAGTCACAGGGAGCATCTCCCCGTAATGAAACTGGTCGTCTCGGCCGGTGACCCTTCGGGGGACGTTCGGGCAGGAGAACTGCTGCGCGAGCTGAACTCAATTGCCCGGGTATCGGTATCCGGTCTGGGCGGCGACAATCTCCGCCGGGCCGGGGCCGATATCCTGTTCCACCTGGACAGCTACTCGGTGATGGGCTTCGCGGAGGTAATCTCCTCCCTGGGAAAACTGCGAAAGCTCAGACGGGACCTGAGGACCCATATCCTGGAATCCGCCCCGGACGCGGTCCTGCTGGTGGATTACCCGGGCTTCAACATACCCCTGGCGGAATGGGCGGCCGACAGGGGGTTCAGGGTCATATACTATATCTCCCCGCAGCTTTGGGCCTGGGGTTCCGGCCGGGTACGAAGGATCCGCAGGTCGGTGGACCTGATGATGACCCTTTTCCGCTTCGAGGTGGATTTCTACGAAAAACGGGGTGTCAGGGCTGTCTGGACCGGTCACCCCCTCGCAGATTCCATACCTGCGCCACTGCAGCAGGGGCTCACCGGAAAACTGGCGCTGCTTCCCGGAAGCCGCAGGCAGGAGGTTTCCCTGCTCCTGGAGCCCATGGTTGAGGCATTCGGCATACTGAGGCGGGAGGGGCTGGTGAACCGGGCCACGGTTGCCGTTACCCCCGGCGTACCTTTCGAGGTCTACGGGAATGCCCTGGCCGCGGAAGGTGTAACTACGGCGGATTCCGTGAAAGAAGCTCTCGACGGGGCCGCCTCCGCCGTGGTCTGCTCCGGTACCGCCACCCTGGAGACCGCCATGTGGGGC
The DNA here is from genome assembly GCA_046498225.1 of Candidatus Aegiribacteria sp. Taxonomy (GTDB): domain Bacteria; phylum Fermentibacterota; class Fermentibacteria; order Fermentibacterales; family JCC-6; genus Aegiribacteria. Next base: position 32,755 of record JAWOBF010000065.1, on the reverse strand, counting down.
GTACCGTTCATAATCGCGTACAGGACATCTCCGCTCACCTATCTTCTGGCCAGGCTGCTGGTCCGGGGTGTGCGGAACATCGGAATGGCGAACCTGGTGGCGGGGAGGCAGTTCGCCGGAGAACTGATCCAGTCGCAGGTTACTCCCGGGGCCATTGCCGAAGGCACAAGGCCGCTGCTGAAGGAGGGTCCGGCGAGAAGGACCGCCCTGGAGGGCGCTGTTCTGGTGCGAAAGGCTCTCGGGCCCCCGGGCTCCTCGGCCCGGGCCGCCGAGCTTGTAGTTCGGGAGGCCGGAGGGTGAGAAGACCGGACCTTCTCAGCCTTTCACGGGTGCTTGGCAGGCTGTTCATGAGGCTCATCGGCCTCACCTGGAGGGTGGAGTACGTTCGACCCTTCTCCGGCAGGTCCGGAATGACCAGGGGAAGGACGGTCTTCTACGCTTTCTGGCACGGCAGGCAGCTTCCCCTGATACACACCCACAGGGGGGAGGGCGTAACAGTCCTGGTCAGCCGCAACACCGATGGTCAGTACGTGACCAACGTTCTGCATTCCATGGGATTCCGCACCGTCAGGGGATCCAGTTCCAGGGGAGGGGCGGAAGCTCTCGGGAGCATGGCCCGGTCTCTCAGGCGGGGCGAAGACTGCGCCATAACGCCGGACGGACCAAGAGGACCGGCGAAGAAGGCCAAGGCGGGAACCGCCCTCATATCCAGGCTGGGCGGAAGACCGGTGGTCCCCATGGGCACCTCGGGATGGCCGGCCGTCCGCTTCAGTTCATGGGACCGTTTCATGCTGCCCCTGCCCTTCGCGAAGGTTGTTGTAGTGGAGGGAAGGCCCCTACGCTCCATGCGCAGGGATGAACCGCAGGAAGTCTGGCTGGAAGGGCTGGAAACGGGCCTTTGCGGTGTCACAGCCTACGCCGACCTGCTCTCGTCCCCCCGTGCCGGATTGCTCTCCGCCCTGCTCCGAGCGGCGGCGCGGGCTGTCAGCCCCCTGGCCCGGCTCCTCCTCCTGAACAGGCCGGAAAGGGAGAGAAGGGAGCGGAAAGGGTACGCCGGACCGTCCCATGACCGGCCGGTTTGGATGCACGGGTCATCCCTGGGTGAGCTCAACGGCCTTCTTCCCTTCGCCCGCGGTCTTCTTCGAAGGGGGGTTCCGGTCTACATGACCTGCTTCACCCCCTCCGGACGCGCTTTCATCGAGGAACAGGGCCTTCCCGGAAGCTTCATACCCCTTGATGTGCCCCGGTGGATAGAAAGGTTCCTGGAGAGGACAGACCCGCGGGCTCTTGTGCTGGCTGAAACTGAGATATGGCCCAATGCCATTCTCGGCGCCCTGTCCAGAAGGATACCATGCGTGCTGGTAAACGGAAGGCTGTCGAAAAAAAGCCTGAGGCGGTACAGGCTCATGGCCCCGCTTCCTGGAGGAATGCTCTCATGTTTCTCCGCCGTCCTGGCAAGGAGCGGGGAGGACCGGAAAAGGTTCCTGTCCCTGGGAGTGGACCCCAGGGTTGTGACGGTGTCCGGCGATTCGAAGTTCATGGCGGACAGCGGGGACCCTCCTCCGGAATGGAGGAAGCTGCTTGCCTGCGCAGGGCCCGTCATGGTGGCCGGCTCCACCAGGGAGGGGGAGGAGGAAATCATCCTCAGCGCATGCCGGTCCGCCGGCTATTTCCCGGTGGTCGTTCCCCGCCACCTGGACAGGGTGAGGGAGGTGGAGACGCTGATGAAGGAGATGGGTTTCAGTCCGGTCAGGTGGTCGCAGCTCTTCGGCAGCGGCCGGGAAGAGGTTGTCTTCGACTCCGTACTGACGGATGTTCAGGGCGTACTTGCCCGAATGTACGGTATCGGCGACGCGGCCTTCGTGGGAGGGACACTGGCCCCCATAGGCGGTCACAACGTTTTAGAGCCGGCCATGAGGGGAGTACCGTTCACGGTGGGTCCCAACTACGGCAACTTCAGGGACGCGGTGGAGAAATTGCGGGAAAAGGGAGGAGCAGCGGTATTCTCCTCGTCAGGGGAGCTGGCCGCCATCCTGGAGACCCTGGCGGAAATGCCCCCCGACCGGATGGAGCTGAAAGCGGAATTACGCCGCCTTAAAGGTGGCTCGAAGGACGGCCTGTTCCGCGTTCTCGCAAGGGCGGGAGTTCTGGAGGACAATGGAAAGACCTGACCGCATCTTCGGCCGAATAGTCCGTCGCCAGGGATGGTACGCCTGGCTGGGGTGGGCCCTGATGCCGGTGGGCTGGCTCTACGGCCTATTGGCCTCCCTCAGGCGAAAATGGTACGAATCCGGCAACCGTCAGATACGTCTTCCGGTGCCCGTCATAAGCGTGGGCAATATCGAGGTCGGCGGTACCGGGAAGACTCCGGTGACCATATGGCTGGCCAACAGGATAACCGGAATGGGATACAGCACGGCCGTGGTGGCCAGGAACTTCGGTCGCAGGAAAAGCTCCTGCAGGGTCAGGCTGGACAGCGATGACGTGAGGAAGGATTTCACCGATGAGGTCCTTCTCCTGGCGGAGAGCCTCCTGGGCAGGAGCAGCGTGTATGCGGGAAGGTCGAAGACCGAGGCCGCCATCAGGGCATACAGGGGAGAAAAACCGGATATCATCATAGTTGACGACGGGTTCCAGCACCTCAGACTGCACCGGAGCATAGAGCTGGTGGTACTTGATTTCGCCAGCCCCTTCGGGCAGGGGGGCGTAATTCCCTCCGGAACTCTCAGGGAGTTCCCCTCGGTGATATCCAGGGCGGACCATATCTGGATCAACAGGATACCATCGGGAATGTCCGCCGAATGGATCAAGCGGAGGCTCATCGATTACAACTGGAAGGCCCCCGTCCAGTTCAGCAGGGTCAAGCACACCGGTGTGAGACTGGTGGGAGGAGGAAGCATCGGCAGGATCCCCAGCAGAACCCTCCTGGCCTTCTGCGGCATAGGAAAGCCGGACAGCTTCAGGAACTCGCTGGAGGAAGTGGGTATCAGACTGGAGGGCCTGGAAGTGTTCCCCGACCATCATTCGTACACTCCGGAGGACGTCGAGCGTCTCAGGGGACTGATGGAGCGGACCGGAGCGTCAGGCCTCATCACCACCGCCAAGGACGCGGTGAAACTTTACGGGCTTCCGGGGACTTCCGATATTATGGTCCAGACCATGAACCTGGAGGTAAGAGGTGCTGTGCCGGAGCTGATGGAAGACATAGAGCGGGTAATAGAGGCCGGCAGAAAAAGAAAGGAACGTGGACCGAATTGACCGACAGCGCAATGGAGATCGATGTACTGATACTGGGCGCGGGCATGGCCGGACTCACCTGCGCTCTCTCCCTCCCCGGAAGCGTAAGGGTCCTTCTGGTGAGCAAGGTCCCCATGCCCACCGGAAGCACGTACCTTGCCCAGGGAGGCCTTGCCGCGGTTGTGGCGGAAGATGACAGTTTTCAGCTTCACCTGAAGGATACGGTTGACGCGGGCGGAGGCCTGGTGAACGAGGAAGTGGCACTGGAGATAATAAGGGGAGGCCCGAGGCTGGTCTCTCAGCTTGCCCGATGGGGCGCCGTGCTCGAGGGATTCTCAGGGAAGGGCAGGAGCGGCATAGAGGGCGGGCACAGCTACAGGCGGGTCCTGCATCACAAGGACAGGACGGGAAGGCTGATAAGCGAGGTCCTCAGCCAGCGCTGCGTTGAAAGGGAGAACGTCACGGTAATGCAGCCGGCGTTCGCCGTGAACCTTCTCACGGCCTCGAGGGAGATGCCGGAGCTGGTGGAGAACGGCACGGACAGGTGCCTGGGTGCCCACGTGCTTCACGACGGACGGATATCCACCGTACTGGCAGGCGAAACCGTGATAGCCACCGGAGGAGCCGGAAAGGTATACAGGTACACATCCAACCAGGATTCGGCCACCGGCGACGGAATCGCAATGGCCTACCGGGCGGGCCTTCCCATCAGGAACATGGAGTTCTTCCAGTTCCATCCAACCTGTCTCTTCCACCCCGAGAAAAGGAACTTCCTGGTGACGGAGGCTCTCAGGGGAGAGGGGGCCAGACTGCTGAACCTCAGCGGAGAGAGATTCATGGAGAAGTACGACCCGGAGAGGATGGAGCTGGCCCCAAGGGACATAGTGGCCAGGGCAATAGACTCGGAGATGAAGAGACTTGGCAACGACCACGTGCTCCTGGACGCGACCCATCTTGGCGAGGAGAAACTCTCCGCCAGTTTTCCGGAAGTTACCGAAGGGGTCACTTCGGTGGGAATCATACCCTGGGAGGAGCCTATACCGGTGGTTCCCGCCGCCCATTACATAGTGGGAGGCGTAGAGGCCGCCCCCGACGGAAGTACTGCCATGAACGGGCTCAGAACCATAGGCGAGGCTTCATGCACCGGTTTTCACGGCTCAAACCGCCTGGGAAGCAACAGCCTGCTGGAAGCCGGCGTAATGGGTCTCAAGGCGGCCGATTCAATTCCCGAGACAGTGATGGATCCCTCTGATTTCCACGCCAGGGACTGGTCGTTCGGAAGGGCTGAGCCGCTGCGGGAGAACATTCTAGTGGACCATGCCTGGGCGTCCATCAGGAGCGTGATGTGGGATTACGTGGGAATAGTCAGGTCCGACAGAAGGCTTTACAGGGCTCTGCGGCTTATTGATGTCCTGGCGGACGAGATAGAGGAGGATTACTGGGCCCTTCTACCCGTAACCGGTCTGCTGGAACTCCGCAACATCTGCACCGTGAGCCGGGCCATAGTTATGTCGGCGCTTCGAAGAAGGGAGAGCAGGGGGCTGCATTTCAGCCTGGACTGTCCCGGGTCGCGCCAGCCGCCGAGGGATACGGTGATAAAGCTCACACTATGAGGTTTTCGGCAAGGCTCATCGCGCTTCTCCTGTGGGTAACACTGCTGAATTCCTGCGGCCCCTCCCCGGTCTACCGGGGGGACGGCATACGCTGCGCCGGCGGCCAGTGGTCGGAGATGATATCATCCGGAAGCGGACCAAGGACATCCCTGGACAACGACCTCATGCAGGAGATCGATTCATGGATGGGAACTCCCTACGTCTACGGCGGAAGCAGCCGGTCCGGTGTGGACTGCTCAGGGTTCACTCAGGCCGTCTTCAGGTCGGTGGAGATGGATATACCCAGGACAGCCAGCCTGCAGGCCGCTTCCGCGGCGCCGGTGGTTCCCGGCGACATGAGGTTCGGCGACCTGATATTCTTCGATACCTCGGGATCCGGCATTTCCCATGTGGGTATCTACATCGGCAACGGTTTCTTCGCCCACGCCTCATCGGCCCGGGGAGTAGTCAGGGAATCACTGTCCAGGGAATACTACTCCAGCCGGATAGTATCCGTCGGCAGGTTCCTGGAGTGATTTTTCAAGACACCCCGGGGCCGGTGGCGCTGGCATCCGCCGGAGAGGAGGACTGAATGTCCAGAGAAACGATGTCTATCTCCCCGGAGCTTCGCGAGTACATGCTTTCGGTCTCACTGAGGGAGACGGATGTGCTCAGGCGGCTTCGCCTGGAGACCGGCAGGATGAGTAACTCCAACATGCAGATTTCCCCGGAGCAGGGGCAGCTCCTGCATTTTCTGGTCGGGCTGACTGGAGCCGAACGCGCGCTGGAGGTGGGGGTATTCACCGGCTACAGCGCTCTCTGGACAGCCCTGGCACTCCCCCCGGGAGGGATCCTCACCGCCTGCGACGTCAATAGTGAATGGACGGAAACGGCCGCGAAGTACTGGGCCATGGCCGGTGTGGAGGGCAGAATAGAGCTGAAACTGGCACCGGCGGAAAAGACCCTCATGCGGCTTCTGGACCGGGGTGAAGCCGGAAGCATGGATTTCGCCTTCATTGACGCGGACAAGGAATCCTACCCGGTCTACTACGAACTCTGCCTGGAACTCCTGGGGAATGGCGGTCTGATGGCCATCGACAACGTGTTCAGGCACGGCAGGGTCATCGACACCGGGGCGGATGACCCCGGAACGGCCGCCATCAGGGAACTCAACCGGAGAATAGCCGTTGACGACAGGGTGGATGTATCCATGCTCCCCGTGGGTGACGGGCTTACTCTTGTGAGGAAAAGATGAACATGAACGCTTCGAAACATCAAACGCAACGCGTGGTTGCCGCTGCGGCGCTGATCGCATCGGTTCTTATCTCATCCTGCGCGGTTACCAGGGTGGTTTACGATGAAAGGAGGGAGTCGGACGGGATCCTGGCGGAAGTGGTGGTGATGGAATCCAGCCGGATGATGGAGATGGTGATCAGGCTGCAGGAACCCGGGAGCCCGATAAAGGAAGGGGTCTACGGCGTGAACTGGCTGCCTGACCATTACGAGATAGATGACTGCAACGACGATTCCATTCCGGACCTGAGGATAGTCAGCACGGAGGGGGAGGAGCACATCTTCCAGGGCACCGAACGGGGATTCATCGACATCTGATGTTCAGGTCCGGGCCACGGGTTCACCTGTTCCCGCCGCGCTCCTCCTGCAGCATGGCGTATTCCAGCGCCATGAGCCTGATGGCGGAATCGGCCTCCGGGCTGGCCAGTATCTCCCTCCATATGCTGGAAGCCTGGTAGTAATTGCCGGTAACCGTATAGATAAGGGCCGCGGCGGCCAGGGCCTCGAATGGCGGGGAATCGTCCATGAGACATATCTCCAGCTGTCGAAGGGCTGTATCCGTGTCGCCCCTGTTCCAGGCTATCTCCGACTGAAGCAGAGCGGCGTCGTACTTGTGGGCGATGGGCCGCAGCATCTGTATCACCTCTTCCGGTCCTTCCTGCCTCAGCACGATGAGAGAGAGGTCGTAGACGGGAATGGACCAGGAGGTATCCCGCTGTATGGCCCGCTGAAGGATATCCCGCACGGCAAGAGTATCACGCTCCTGAAGGACCTCAGTGGCTTCGCGGACCAGCCTGGCGGCTGCCAGACGGTGGTGAAGCGCATCGGAGAGCTCTTCCGAAAGGGGCAGGCTTACGGTGTCACCGGGCTGCGGTCTCACGGAGGGGGAGTATCCCGACCGGATGGCCAGGGTCTCGGCGCCGCCTTCGAGGTCCAGTGCCCATGCCAGGAAAGCCCACCCGTCACCTTCCCTCCAGATGTACGGGCACCTGTCGGATACCGTTGTCACAGTCTCCCCGTCCAGCACCAGGGCCTCCTCCGGCCCGCAGGACATGAAGAAGGCAAGGGCGAAGATGATGTAAAGGGCATTCCTGCAGCCGGTCATGTGCGATCCCTCATCTCACTTCTCATATGCTCCTCCAGCTCCTCGAGAATATTCTCAAGATCCTCCCTGCAATCCACCCCCGTCGCCTTTCGTCTGAGCATCGAGGCGCCCCTGAAATCCCTTATGTACTGAAGAAGATGTCCCCTGAGGATATGGAAGACATGCTCGGGCGGTATGTATTCCTCCATCATGCCGCACTGCTCCCTTATGACGGCGGACACCTCATCGGGCCGGGGTGAGTATTCCCGTCCCAGGGCCAGGCTCCTGAATATCCAGGGGTTGCCCATGGCCCCTCTTCCCACCATCAGGCCCGAAGCGCCGGTTGCGTCCATCAGGCGCCGGGCGTCCCCCACCGACCTCACATCCCCGTTTGCTATCACCGGAATGGGTGAATTTTCCACCATCCTGGCTATGTCGCCGGTCCTCACGGCGCCGCTGAACATGTCCGATCTGTACCTTCCGTGGACGGCCAGGGCAGCCGCTCCCTCATCCGCCAGAATGGAGGGAAGGCTGTCGGGAACAGGCTCTTCCGGGGACCATCCCGCCCTGATCTTGACGGATACAGGCAGACGCGTTCCGTCTGACACGGCTCTGACTATGGCAGCCAGGGCGGGAATGTCCCGCAGAAGGGCGGAGCCGGAACCGTTGCCTGCCACCTTCCTGACCGGACAACCCGCGTTGATATCCACGAAATCGAATCCCAGGCCGGATACCATTTCCGAGGCCCTGGCGAAATCCTCGGGCCTTCTGCCGAACAGCTGCACTCCGATCGGTTTCTCCTCCCGATGGAAGCCCAGCAGCTTGTGGCTCTTTATCGACCTTCTGGATATTCCCGCTGCGGCCACCATTTCCGTGACCACCGCCGTGGCGCCCATGCGGCGGCATATCCTGCGGAAAGCGGAATCGGTGACCCCCGCCATGGGGGCGAGGGATATTCCATGCGTATATTCCCTGAAGCTGACGTCATCCATGTGGGCAAACATATTCGGTATTGGACCGGAAACCAATTTTCTGCGGACAGCGAAAGAACGGGAGAACCCGATGGCCTGTGATATCTGTCTTTTTCTGGACGGCGAGACCGAGAGCGTCATAAGGAGGGCATGGAGCGTCCTCAGGACCAGGGGTTTTTCCTCACCTCTGCTGCGGTCGGGAGGTAAACCTCACCTCACACTCGCCATATGGGAGAACCTGGACCCGGACCTTGTGCTTGACGACCTGAAGGATTTCGCCAAGACCCACAGGGTCTTTCCGCTGACCTTCTCCTCGGTGGCCACTTTCGGCCCGGGAAGCGGCACCGTGTTCCTGGGACCTGTTTTCACTCCTTCTCTGCTGATAGTGCACGAGCAGCTCTACAGGATATTCAGCGAGGTGAAGGACTTTTCCGAAGGACTCTACCGCCCGGGATCGTGGGTGCCCCACTGTTCCCTTACCCTGGGGCTTTCCCCCGAAGACACCGGCGAGGCGCTGCTCACCTGCATGGAGCTGATCGAACTGCCGATAAAAGGCTGGGTCAGTGAAATCGGTCTTCTTACATTCGACCGGGAATCGATCCATTCCATAAGGAGCTACAGGCTGGAAGACCCGGAGGGAAAGGACTGACCGGCGTAGTTCACGTCAGCATGGAATGAACTCCGGACCAGAGGGCCGGAGGCCACGGAGATGAAGCCCATGGACCTTGCCACCTCTCCCCAGCGGGCGAACTCCTCCGGTGTCAGGAACCTGTCCACGGGCCAGTGGCGCCTGGAGGGTTGAAGGTACTGGCCCAGGGTGAGCATGGTGACTCCCCTCTCCCTGAGGTGGGCCAGGGCCCTTTCTATCTCGTCCCCTGTCTCTCCCAGCCCCAGCATCAGTCCGCTTTTGAGCGGAGTTTCCGGTGAGAGACGTCCGTAGTCCGAAAGCACCTTCAGGGACATTTCGCAGGAGGCCTCCGGCCGAACCTCGGGGAACAGCCTGTCCACCGTTTCCAGGTTGTGGTTGAAAACGTCCGGGCAGGAACGGGCGACCGTCTCAAGGGCTGTCACGCTTCCACTGAAATCCGGGGTGAGCACCTCGATGACCACTCCGGCTATGGATTTCCTCAGGGCTCTCACCGTGCGGGCGAAGTGGCTGGCGCCTCCGTCATCCAGGTCGTCCCTGGTAACGGAGGTAACCACCACGTATCGAAGACCCATCTCGGCGGACGCTTCCGCCACCCTGCGCGGTTCATCGGGGTCCGGAGGGGCCGGGGCGGAGTCGGCGTGGTCTATTGCGCAGTAGCGGCAGGACCTGGTGCATTCGCTTCCCAGTATAAGGAAGGTGGCGGTGCCCCTCTGAAAACAGTGGTCCAGGTTGGGGCACTTCGCCTGCCTGCACACGGTGTCCAGGCTGTACCTGCGAAGCACCGACCTTACCACGGCTGCCTCCCCGGAGCCTCTCTCCGGCATCCTGAGCCATTCCGGCTTCCTCTTAAAGGTCATCCCTGCACTCCATCTCCAGTTCCCTCAGACGGCTTCCACGAAGCTCCCGGTACGGATAAGCCTCCAGTTCCTCCCCCAGCGCTTCCGAGAAGGCCTTCCGCAGCGCCGCTTCCATCTCCTCCATGGTAAGGCCGGGGCTGAATTCACGCAGAAAGGCTATTCCCGTGGAGAGATGTCTGCGAAGCATATCCTTCAATCTGGGAGATACGGTTTCCGGCATGTATTCCAGCATCTTCGGCTGGTCGTTGCCGAAGAGTATGGAGCCGTGCTCGAGGAATACTCCCCGGCTTCTGGCCTGGGCGCTGCCCACCATCTTGCGTCCGTCGGAAGATCCTATCTCCCATCTCCCGTGTGAGGTGAAGCAGGGATTGGCCTCCATTCTGGGGCCTCCGGCGTTATGTCTCTCGGAAGGGTTCGCCTCCGCCGGTATGCCCAGGGACCTGATGGCGGACAGCATAGGCGCGGATGTCTTTCTCAGAGCTTCGGTGATGGGACCTGAAACCGCCGGATGGTCCCGGGGCGCCACTATGCTGTAGGTAAGCTCCGACTCATGCCATACAGCCCTTCCGCCGGTTGGTCTCCGTACCAGGCCGTAGCCGTGGGAGAGGAGTTTCTGAATGTCTATCTCCCGCGAAGGCTTCTGGAGTTTTCCTATGGATACGCAGGCGGGGTCCCATCCGTAGGTCCTGAGAACAAAACTCCACCTTCCCAGGCTGACCTGTTCCATCAGCAGCCTGTCGAAAGCCATGTTCCAGAAACCGTCATGCTTTCCCGTGGCCATGTGTACCGACTTCAAACAGCGCCTCCATCATCATTCGCGTTGGATCCCGGCCTGGAACTATTGTCAATTTGCGCGGTAGAAACTGAATAATGATAATACAAACAACGGCAGAACCGGAACGGTGGCTTATGAAAAAGATACTTCTGGCGGTCATACTCGTCATGACAGCCCTGCCCGGAAAGGCTGAGGAAGTCTACCGGGACGCCGGTGCCGGGGCTTTCAGCTTCCTGAAGATAGACCCCGGCGCGAGGGCGGCGGCCCTCGGGGGTACCGGCCTGCTCAACAGCGGGGAGCTGGCCCTGTTCACCAACCCGGCGCTGATGGCGTCCATGGGATCCTCCAGCGTCTCCGCCGGCCACAACCGCTGGCTGGGGGACGCCACTCAGAATTTCATCTCCTGGAACTTCAGCCTGGGCGGTGCGGGTTGCGGCCTGGGAACACGGTCGGTCTACGTGGGCGGAATAGAAATGAGGGAGGGGGCCACCTCACAGCCGGTTACCACGTTTTCGGCCTGGGACATCTCCCTGCATGCCGCGGCTGGTATCAGGCTGGGCATGTTCGACCTGGGTCTGGGCCTCAAGGTAATTCGGGAGAAGATATGGACCGAGAGCGCCACAGGTTTCGCCGCGGACGCCGGTGTGGTGATACATCCCACGGACGCTCTGGAGCTGGCCGCCGCGGTGCAGCACGCGGGACCTTCGGTGACCATGGTGGACGACGCGTTCAGGCTGCCGGCTACCTGGAGGCTGGGAGGCAGGTACACCACCGGAATCCTCCCCGGCAGAACCTCCATATCCATCGAAACGGGCAAACCCCTGGACAACAGGCCCACCGCCGGATGCGGACTGGAGTACCAGCCCCAGAGGTGGATCGACCTCCGCCTGGGAATGCGGTTCAGCGATGATTCCAGGAAACTTACCTGCGGAACGGGTCTCAGGGCGGGAGGCTGGTCGCTTGACTACGCCTTCGTTCCCACCTCCTTCGCGCTGGGCACGGTCCACCGTTTCACGCTGCACAGGTCCCTGTAGAAAAAATGCGGATACTCCTCACCAACGATGACGGGTACGACCAGCCGGGACTTCTCCGGCTGGTGGAACTGGTGGAGGAGGATAATGAGACCTGGGTGGTGGCTCCCCTTCACCACTGCAGCGGAACCAGCCATTCACTGGGACTGTACGCCTCGATGGAGCTCAGAAAGACCGGAGAGCGCAGATGGGCCCTGGAGGGAACACCCACCGACTGCGTGAAGATAGCCCTGATGGAGATAATGAGGGACAGTCCTCCCGACCTCCTCATATCGGGTATCAATCCGGGCGCCAACATGGCCAACAATATCTTCTACTCCGGCACCGTAGCCGCGGCCACGGAAGCCGCCCTCTGGGACGTGAGGTCGATAGCTGTCAGCGTGGAGGTCACATCTCCCCACAGGAAACCCAGGTTCGATACCGCCTGCGTGGTCCTGGATCACCTTCTTCGAGGCGACCCGGCGAAGATGATACCTCGGGGAACGGTCCTGAACGTGAACGTGCCGGATGTTGACCCGGAGGGAATAAAGGGCATCAAGTGGACCAGGATGGCCCGTTTCTCCACGGACATCACCTTCAGGCAGCTGGAGCCGGGCAGGGTGTTCGCCTACGACCGGTACCGGTCGCTTCCGGTTGTCGATCCCCTGGACACCGATGTTGACGCCCTGGAGAACTCCATGGTCAGCCTGACTCTTCTGGATTCCAACAGGACATCGAGCATCGTTCCTCCGGACATGGAGCCTTTCGACGGGAGTTCCTGACCTTGCCTCTGCTGCTTCTTCTGCTTCTCTCCAGCCCGGACGCTGTATTCATGCAGCGCACCGTGACGGTGGACCTCTCCATGACCGACACAGGCTACGTGGAGACCACCAGCGAACTGATAGTCCCACTTACCGCCAGGGGGGTAAGGCGTTACGGGACGATGACCTCATCCTACAGAAATGGCTGGGAGTCCCTTCAGGTCCGCGCCGCGGTGCGTCACTGGCGCTCCGGAAGGGGAGCGGACAGCGCGGATATCAGGGAGGAGCCGCACAGCTCCCTGCTGGCGGGAGGCAGGCTGGAGAGTTCCCTGAGGGAGGTCCACATCAGCTTTCCCGGTCTGGAGGTGGGGGATACCATCAGGGTCGAGATAACCCGCACAATCCGAAACCTCCCCCTGGGCGACCTCTATTCGTACACGTACTACGCCGCCTCCAGGGATTCCGTTCACAGGGGCGCATTCCGGGTGATAAAGCCCCGCGACCTCGAACTGCTCCAGAGCGTCAGTGGGGAGTTCGCGACATCCGTCTCATCCGATGGACCGCGGGAACTCCTCGTCTGGGAGGCCGGCCCGCACAGGCCGCTTCCCTTCCTTCCCTTCTCCCCGGACCCCGCCCGTCTGAGTCCCCGGGTGACCGTGGCCAGCCACACTCCCCGGCAGGTGAGCGCTGTTCTCTATTCCCGCCTGGTGGAGGACTGCATCGACCGTGGAACTCCTGTCACGGTCCCGGCGGATGACGACCCCATGGAACTGCGGAACTGGGTGGCCACGGAGATAGAGTACCTGGGAGCGGACTGGGGGGATTACCCGGGCTATACTCCAAGGTCGCCGGAAGAGACCCTGGCGGACAGGGCGGGAGCGTGCAGGGACAAGGCCCTTCTCCTGGCGCGACTGCTTGATGAGGCGGGCCACGATCCGGTACTGGTCCTGACCTCCCTTTCAGGCTATATGGGGAGCCTGCCCGGGTCGCGCAGCTTCGACCACATGCTCGTGGCGCTGGCCGGAGCTGGTGGAGACACTATCTTCCTGGACCCGGTCAATCAGATGACGGCGGACGGATACACCTATTCGCTAAGGGGAAGGGAATACCTCCCGCTGACACCTGAAGGCTCACCGCTGAGGAGGTTCCCGGACCGCGGGGAGGGAGACACCCTGCGTATTCGCATCACCGGTGTACTGGATCCCGGGGCGGGCATCCTGGAAGGCGAAATGACCGCGGTATTCTCCGGCTCGGCGGAGGAGCTGTTCCGGTACATGCTCTCCTCTGTTCCCGGCCACAGTGTCCACCTGCTTCTTCAGCGGCTTTTCGGAGCCCTTCCGCCTTCGACGCTCACCATCGAAGGGGACCCGTCGTCCCCCCATTCGACCCTGCGGGTCACAGGAGAGGGACGATGGAGATTGATGTCCGTATCCCGGGAAGGTGCCATTACACTCGTACTGCCGGGTCTGGCCGACACAGACCTTGTGGGCTCAAGGGCTTCCGCCTTCCTGATGCCGGGCTTCAGGGAACACCTCTTCGTCGAGACACCGTACACGGCGGTGCTGGAGCTGAGGGTCGGCCGCCTGCCCGCGGGCGAACCGGTTCTGCCCGAACCCGTGGAGATGAACGGTTACGGACTGGAGGTAAGCATCCGGGGGGACACCCTGGCGCTGGACGAGCTGCTCTCCCTGGTTCCCGCCTATCCCGGCCCGGAGGAAACCGGAGACATCAGGGACGCCTGCCTGGCCAGCATATCCGCTGTTCACAGGAACGTGACCTTCCGATGACACGCGCTGTCCAGCTGCTCCTGGCGCTGGCATCGACCCTGGTCTCCTCCCGGTCCACGGTTGACCTCTATTCCGTCTTCCTGTCCATGGAGGGGGATACCCTGGTCACCGTCATGGAGTTCACCGGCGTTCAGGGAAGCGACAGGCTCCTGAGCAGGATATCCCGGGGGTTCGATCCATCCACACAGGCGGTCCGCCTGGAAACCGCGGATATGGGTACGACGGCCGAAGACATGCACCGGGTACCGGCATGGTCGGTGGACACGCTCACCGGGGGGGGCGGCTGGCGCCGTTCACTGGTCACCGCCTTCCCTAACCTCAGGGAGGGAATGGCTGTCCATTACAGGGTCGCCGTAAGGGACTGGAGCGGCAACTGGTCCCGGGGGGCCTGGGCCGTTCTGTCCCCCCGGCTCAAGGGGATCGTTCCGGATTCCTGCGTTTTCAGCTTCAGTGAGGGTATGATGGAGGGACTGGAATGGAGCGGAGAGGGTTACAGGATGTCTTCCCGGGGCGGCGCTGTCAGTTTCACCGCCGCGGATCCCTCCGGAGAGCTGGTGGTCACTCCCTTCACCGACTGCCGCGGTCTCTCGGAGTTCCTCCTTTCGGAAGCCGAATCGGTCCTGGCGGAACCCTTTCCTCCGGACCTGAGGGAGGCGGCGCTTCAGGCCACATCCGCTGGCGCAGACGGCTACGCCCAGTCCATGAGGGCAAGATCTCTGCTGTGCAACAGCATATCACCGGAACGGGTCATGAACGGCAGTCGGGTGAACCGCTGCCGGGGGCTTCAGGAGATACTGGACAGCAGGAAGGCGACACCCCTGGAGATGGCCGCGGTGTACACCGCTGTATGCAGGGAACTGGGAATGGAGGCGATCATCGTTCCCGCTGGCGGGGGAAACTACGGTATACCGGTTCCATCGGGCTGGAACAGGTACCTTGTTCGAATAACCTCATCGGAGGGGGACAGCTGGTTCGCGGAACCGTCGGCCTACCTCAGTCCTGCTTCCTGGATACCGGGAGCGGACACCCTCAGCGTAATCCTCGGGGGCGAACGTGCTGCGATGCCTTCTCCCGGCCCTTCCGCCAGCCGCTGCAGGGAGTTATGGCGGGTGGACGCTCTCTCGGGAACCTTCCGGCTGGAACTTGACTGCTCGGGATGGTTCGACATGTCCCTGAGAAGGCGAACCGCGGGTCTCACCGAGGAGGAGGTGGCCCTGGGCCTGGCCGAGTGGTGCTGGCTCAGCGGAAGGACCGTTGTGCCGGACACGCTGTCCCATGGCGACCCCTTCGCTCTGGACGAGGCTATGGCGCTCACGGCGGAAGGAAGGCTCTGGGAACCCGTTACCGGTACGGACGATCTCGTCGAAGTCCTGCCCGCCCTCCTCTGGCCGGGGGCCGACAGTCTGGAGGTCACCCTGGAAAGGCAGTGGACAATCTCCGGAGCGTCCCGCGCATGGCCGGGGGAAGGGGCGGATGTCCGGCGAGAGGGGAACCTCCTGGTCCTCACCGACAGCTCCGGAACCTCAGGGCCGCTGCCGGTCCTTCTGAAAGTGCTGCGGTGAAGCTTCCGGGCATTCTTCCCCTGCTCCTTGTGGCGGCGGCGATATGTCTGAGAGTCATGGTGTTCTTCACCGTTGACGGCCTGCTTCCGCAGGAAGGACTGTACGTAGACGAGAGCACCTACAGCATGAGTCCCTTCGTCCCGGGCGTTGAGGGCTTCTCACGACCACCCGGAATGTTCGTCGCAGCTATGCTCCTGAATGTCCGTGAGAACGTGCTCATCTCCAGGGCCATCCTGTCCGTTCTGTCGCTCCTTCCGGCGCTGGCGCTCTACCTTGCCCTGGGAAGAAACCACCGCTTCGCCGGTTTCTGCGCGGCTGGCCTTGCCCTTTCACCTTTCATGGTTCTCTACGGGTTCCAGATACTGCCCGCGGTGCCAGCGGCTGCTCTGCTTTCGTTCTCACTGCTTTTCGCGGTCAGGCAGAGGTACGGCCCGGCGGGGTTCCTGGCGGGGACCGCCATGCTGTTCAGGGCGGAGTTCGTCATCATACCCGTCGTGCTTCTGGCCCTGTCCTTCAGGCATCACCTTCGAAGGTGGGCCGTATTCACCTCCCTCGCGGCCGTCGCCGTGCTTCCGGTGGTGCTGATAAACCTGCTTGCCGGCGCGGGACCGGTGATAGCGGCAAACGGAGGTGGAAATCTCTGGATGGGCAGCCGGTGGGAACTGCTTGCCACACCCCCCGGTGTCGAGTACGAGGAACTGATGTCAACCGGTGGCAGCCCCCAAAGCGGTGACAGGGTCTTCCTGGAACGGGCCCTGGAGGAGATACGTTCCCGCCCCGTGGAGTGGCTGGGCATGGGCGCTGTGAAAGCTCTGTCCTTCTTCGCCCTGCCCGGACACGGCAGGAACGTGGAAACCGGCTGGTTGATGAGGAAAACCCTGCTGGTCCTTCTGCTCCCCCTGACACTCGGAGCCGTCTCCCTGGGATTATCCGCGGCTTTCCGTGGGAGGAACGGCTACTGGAAGCTGATAGCGGTATCTGTCATCGTCTCAGGTGTGATAACGTCTTTTCTGTTCTTTCCCTCCGCCAGGTACAGGACATCGGTCCTTCCAGCCTTCTGGTTCCTGGCCGCTTCCGCTGTCCCTAATGGCAGGATTCTGTTGAGAAGCATGGTCCCGGCGGTTGCCATCGTTCTTATATCACTGCTGTTAACTTACCCCGGGAAGGTGAGATCCGGCCTCACATCCATGCTGGCCGCGCAGCATCTGCTGCAATCCGGTGACCCTGCCTCATCGATGGAATATCTTCGGGACGCCTCCCGCAGGGGATACCATGGGGCCGACCTGCACAACGTGAGGGGAGCGCTGCTCTCCATGTCGGGATTCAGGCGGGAGGGGATGGAGGAGTTCCAGATGGCTCTGCGGCTCGCGCCGGATTCTCCGACCCTGTGGAAGAACTACGCTGTCTCTCTATGGTCGGCGGGAAGGTACCGTGAATCGGTGAACGCCGCCGAAAGGGCGGCGCTTCTGAACCCGTTGCTTCGAGAGGAGCTTGGACCGATACTTGAGAGTGGCGGAAATCCGTGACGGCTGACGATGGAAGGGGACAGATGAAGACAGAGCATCCGGACCTGGACGGGAGGGGAGTCGACGATCTCGGGACCCCGGTCGAGGAGGCCACTCGAATAGCCAGGGCTACCGGCCTCATGGGCGGCCTGACGGTCACCAGCCGGATCCTGGGACTTCTCAGGGATATCGCCCAGGCGGCCATACTGGGTACCGGCATGGCTGCGGACGCCTTCACTCTGGGCTTCATCATACCCAACACCCTCAGGCGGCTCTTCGGAGAATCCACCACCAGCGCCGCCTTCGTTCCCACATACGTGGAAACCCTGGGAAAGGACAGCAGGAGGGACGCCTTCAGGCTGGGCAGCCGAATACTGACCCTGGTGGGGACCGTCCTGCTGGTGCTGGTGGCGGCGGGCATGATAGCCGCTCCGCTTCTGGTAAGACTTTTCGCGCCCGGGTTCGCCGAAATACCCGGCAAGACCCAGCTGGCCACCGGACTCCTGCGGCTTCTTTTCCCCTACATCCTGGTGGTTGGGTGCGCCGCGGTGGTGGGAGGCATACTCCATGCGCACCGCCATTTCACAGCTCCCGCCAGCGCTCCCATTCTGTTCAACCTATCCGCCCTGGCCGGAATTCTGCTGCTCTCCCGGTGGATATTCCCCCGGCAGCCGGTATGGGGATACTCAATAGGCGTCCTGTTCGGAGGTGTCCTGCAGCTCCTTGTCCAGATACCTGCACTGAGGAGAAGGGGCTTCAGCTTCAGGCCGGACTTCAACTGGTCCACCCCGAAGATAAGAAGGATAGGGAAACTGGCCTTTCCGGCGCTGGTAGGTCTTCTGGCGGCTGAGGTCAACATAATAATCGACAAGATGATAGCTTCAATGCTGGAACCGGGGAGCGTGGCCGCCCTGGCCTACGGCAACCGAATCATGCAGTTCCCCCAGGGTGTGTTCGCCATTTCGCTTGCCACCGCGCTTCTGCCCACTCTCAGCAGGCAGACCTCCAGCGGGAAGCTCAGGGACGCTGGAAGGACACTGGGCAAGGCCACCCTGGCCCTGGCGGCGTTCATGATACCGGCCACCATATGCATGGTCCTGCTGGCCAGGCCTGTAGTCGAGGTGCTCCTGGCCAGGGGAGCCTTCACTCAGCAGTCCACCATCCTCACCAGTTCCGCCCTGGCATACTATTCCGCCGGTCTCCTGTTCTACGGGGCGGTGAAGATAACCGTTCCCGTCTTCTACGCCATGAAGGACACCAGGACCCCGGTGAAGATAGCGGTGGGATGCATGGGTCTCAACATAATCCTTAACGTCGTTTTCACCATAATGTTCATCAGGACCGGCCTCGCGGAACCCCTGGCCGGCCTTGCGCTGGCCACCAGCGTCGCCTCCCTGGTAAATTTCGTCATCCTCAGGATAACGCTGAGAAGGCGGCTGGGGGGAATCGTGCCCGCGAGCAGGAGGGCCTGGCTGTCCATGCTTCCCGCGGCGGCGGCATCGCTGCTGATAGTTGCGCTCCTTCTGCCATGGGTGGCGGGAGCATCATCCGTTTCCGCACTGAGGGGGGTAGTCTCCATACTGGCGGCCTCTTCGGCGGCCACTGGAGCATTCCTGGCCGTATTCGCCCTGGCCGGGGGCAGCGCGGCCAGGTCCGTTTTCTTCCTGGCTTTCCGACGTGGCAGTATCAGATAGCCTCAGAAGCGCAGCTGGGAGGGCGCCGGATCTGCCCGGGGTCTACAGCTTTCTGGACACCGGCGGCGGGGTCCTCTACATAGGAAAGGCCAGAAGCCTCAGGAAGAGGCTGATGGGTCACCTGTCCGGAAGCGGCGATGCCCGCCACCAGCTCCTCCTGGAACGTTCCGTCTCCGTTGAGTGGACCATTACCAGGGACGAGGTGGAGGCCCTGGTCCTGGAGGCCGAACTGATAAGGATAAGGAAACCTCCCCTGAACGTGCGGCTCAGGACTTCCGGCAGGTATCCCTACCTTGAGATGACCACCGATGAGGAATGGCCCAGGCTGCAGGTGACCAGGGAGAGGAGCAATCCCCGTGAACGTCCGAGGTTCGGTCCCTATCCGGACGCGCGAAATCTGAGGAAACTGGTGGAATTCCTCCTTGAGACAAGCCCCCTGAGAAGGTGTTCGGGGCCGAATCCTCCCCGGACTTCCAGGCCCTGTCTCATGGGTCAGATGGGAAAATGCCCCGCCCCCTGCAGCGGGTCCCTGCCCCGCGGGGAATACCATGAGAATGTCATGCAGGTCATTCGAATACTCAGAGGCGACTGGGACTGGGCAAGAACCCGCCTGGAACAGCTCATGAGCGACGCTTCCCGTAACCGTGATTTCGAGGAGGCGGCCAGGCTCCGGGACCTCATAGCCCGGCTGGGCAGTTTCGGCTGGCCGGCCCCGGAGAGCATCCATGACAGGGTCAACCGGGACGTGGCCGCTGTGAGGGAGAACTGGGGCGTAATAATGAGGGTCCGCGGCGGAAGGGTAACCTGCGTGGTGAGGATACCCTTCGAAGGCAGGTGGAAGCCGGCTCCAGCGCCTGAGCTGCTCTCCACTCTCCTGCGAAGCTACTACTCCCGGACGGAGGACATTCCGGGTGAAATACTGGCGCAGGAACGGCCGGATGACGGAAAGTCACTGTGCGAATGGCTCTCGCGCAGAAGGGGGGCGGCTGTGACCATTGGCGTTCCCAGGAGGGGCGGGGGCAGGGAACTGCTGGACCTTGCCATGAAGAACCTCGATCAGTTCCTGGTCAGGCTCAGCTGGCAGCACCCCGCCGGCGGCAGGGGAAGGGTGGAGGCGGCGCTCGAGAGCCTGGCGGACGTCTTCCACCTGGATTCGCCGCCGGAATGGATAGTCTGTCTCGACGCCTCCACCATCCAGGGGTCCTGGCCGGTGGCCGCCGTGGTCAGTTTCCGCGGCGGCTGTCCCGACAGGGGAGGGTACCGCCGGTTCTCCATGACCGAGGAAATAGGAAGGAACGACCCGGCCATGATAGCCGCCGCCGTTCGACGGTACCTGCGCTCACTGGAGGGGGAATACCCGGACATTTTCCTGGTTGACGGAGGTATTACCCAGCTGAGAGCGGCGGTGGACGCGGGCAGCGAATGGAAGGACGCCGTGAAGTTCGTCTCCATAGCGAAGAAAGAGGAGCTGCTGATAGATGGGGAAGGCGAGAGACGGATAAGGCTTCCCATGGAATCAACTCCGCTGTCGTTCCTCCGGAGCGTAAGGGACGAGGCGCACCGCTTCGTCCTTCATTACCATCAGCAGAGAAGGTCGAAGGGAAGCCTCAGGTCGGTGCTGGATGACATTCCCGGGATAGGCTCGGCCACCAGGATAAGGCTGCTCACCCATTTCGGAAGCGCGGAAAGGATAGCCGCTGCATCTGTGGAGGAGATAATGGAAGTCCCGGGAGTGGGAAGGGCCAGGGCCCTGACGGTCCATGATCATTTCAGGAAGGCCGGGGACTCCTCCTGAGGACGGCGTTCAATCGGTCCACAGACCGCTGCGCCGGGCGGATCTGATGAATTCCGCCCGTTCATCGTACCTGCGGGAGATGACGGAGCTGTTCCTCCTGAGGCTGTCGCCACTGAAAGTGAATCCCAGTATCATGGCGGCGTTTGCCTCGTTCCACGGCTCCGATATCCGGCCCCTCTTCCTCCTGACCAGCTCCAGGTAGTCCCAGGCCGCCAGACGGGTTCCCCTGGCCCCCCGGTAGCCGGTCTCCCACAGCACTATCATCCTCTCCCAGTAGACCCTCTCGTTGTCCGGGCAGTTCCTTATCCCGCGGTCGAGGAGCCTGAAACCCTCCTCCGGCTTGTCCAGGTTCACCGCGAGATGGTGTCCGCCGTCTATATAGGCATCCGGGAACTGCGGGTTGAGCTTTGTTATCAGCCACAGCTGGGGAAGGTAATCCGTGGCGGTCTGCCATCTGTGACCCTGGTACATCCAGATGTGGTGATATCGGTCCAGCTGTATCCACAGAAGATCGGCCAGGATTCGGCCCAGCTGGCCGGTGCCGGCCGTGATGGTCTCCACCGCGGCCCTGTCCCCGGCGGCGGTTCCCATGGTGGCCATCCTGCCGGTTATCACCGCCACAGCGAGGAAGAGCAGGGCGAACAGCCAGAGACTCCACCCCTTCTTCAACGCTGTCTGCTCCTTCGGCCTGAAAGAAAGGCAATGGCAGCGGCGAGAGCGAGCAGTACAAGTGAATCCCTGAGCATCTTCCCCCATATGAAGCTGGCGGCCCAGGGCTGGTTGAAGAACCATTCAGTCCCGTGGTTCCTTACCCCCGCTTCGTGCACGTGCCTGTCGCTGCCGGTGAGACCGGCATCCTCATCCTCATGTTCATCCTGCTGATGCTCCTCATGCATATGGTCATGTTCATCGTGCATATGTTCCTCACCCAGGTGTTCGGATGAAGCCACCTCCTCTATGTCGTAATCCGTCCTGCATCCCGCCGTGACCAGCAGGAAGAGAAGGAGAACAGCGGTTGCCGCTCTCATTTGAGGTCCCTGCCCCTGAATACCGCCAGCGCCACCGCCAGCATGAAGGCCATGTAGGAAAGGCCGTACAGAATGGCCAGAATGAAGTAGAGGCCCGGTATCCCTATTCCGTGAGCTATGGGGTCCTTTATGTGGAATACGTCCATGTGTGGAAGAAGCAGACGAAGTGTCCGCATGACCCCGGGCGCTGTGGGCATCAGGCCCACGAACCCGGTCACTGACATCTGGGAAACTATGAACAGAAGCACGGTAAGGGGTGCGTTCAGCGGTGGGGAGGTCCAGAAGCTGAAGAAGAAGACCACCGCCAGCAGGAACCATCCCTCCACCACCAGAAGTCCGGTGGCGGGGAAAAGGTCCGGCGGGACCCGGTGGCCGTTGACAAGCAGAACGAGCATCAGTCCCACGCATCCCGTGAGCATGGCGGCCGCCTGAACCAGCGCGGCCCCGGTGAACCTGCCCATGAGGTACTGGCCGCGGGAGAGCGGAACCGCTATCAGCGGCATGACGGTCTTTCTCTCCCGGTCCCTGGGATAGATGTTGGAGGCCAGGCCTATGGCCAGCAGAAGAGCCCCTATCTCCAGGCCGAACAGTCCGAAATCAAGCATGAACCTGCCCTGGTTGGAGACACCGAATCCCGGGACCTGGCCTATTCCTACCAGGGCGATGAGTATGACTATGCTGATGCCCCATATGGTCCTGCGTCTCAGAAGGCTTCTCAGCGTCATTCGGGCGAATGTCATGACCGGTTTCATCGGTCACCTCCACCGGTGGCGGAGAGAAAGACCTCCTCCAGGCTGCGGTATACCGGTGCGACCCGGACTATGGTGCAGCCGTCCCTTCTCAGTTCATCAATGGTCCCCTGCAGGGATTCCTCGGCCACGGTCATCTCCATGGTTTCCCCCCGGTCGCTTTCCGGGAGCATGTAGGCTACGAGGTAGTTGTCCTCGGTCCGAAGAAGCTCCTCCATTCCCCCCTCGGCCACCTTTCTTCCTCCGGCCAGGATAACCGCTCTGTGGCAGATAGACTCCACCTCCGACAGCAGGTGCGAGGAGAGGAAAACCGATGCGCCCCTGGCGTTCTCCTGCAGTATTATGTCGCGGAATTCCTTGCGAGCCGCCGGGTCCAGTCCTCCCGTGGGTTCGTCCATTATCAGCATGTCAGGGTCCGACTGAAGGGCCAGGGCCAGGCTGACCCGCTGACGCATGCCCTTTGAGAAGTTCTTCAGCCTGTCCTTCTCCCAGCCTGACAGCCCCACCCTGGACAGTATGGCCGCGGCGCGGTCTTCCTCCATATCCAGCCCTCTCATGGAGGAGAACATCATCATCAGCTCCATGGGTGTGAACAGGTCCTCGTAATCGGGGTTCTCCGGGACGTATCCTATCCGTCCCCTGACTCGGGACGAACCCGGAGGGTCCCCCCACAGCGAAATGCTTCCGGAGGAGGGTTTCAACAGGCCCAGTATGCACTTTATGGTTGTGGTCTTGCCGGCTCCGTTGGGTCCCAGGAAGCCCAGTATCTCTCCCCGGGACAGGTGAAACCCGAGAGAATCCACCGCCTTGAAGCTTGAAAGGCCCAGCTTCCTGTGGAATGACTTTTGGAGGTCTGTTACCTGAATCGGATGCTTCTCCATCATCACCCCTTTCAAATGGTAGGAAGAAGATATTCAAACAGCTTCCTCCCGACCAGCCGCCGAAACTGGCGTAAAATGCCCGGGGGGATTATATTTACTGTTGATCCAGCATTCATACCATAAGTTCTCTCTCCTTGAGAATATCCTGCGATGACGTCACATCTGAAGAAAGGCTTACAACATGCTAGTACCCCCGCATGGAGGCAGACTGGTCGACCGGCAGTTCGAAGGCGAGGAAGCCGATGAGATCATCGCCGCGGTCAGCGGCTGCAAGAACCTCACACTCAACGCCAGGGAGAAGAACGACCTGGAAATGATAGGCAATGGAGCGATGAGTCCCCTGGAGGGTTTCATGTGCAGAGAGGACTACGAATCGGTAGTTGACCTCATGCAC
Organism: Candidatus Aegiribacteria sp.; assembly: GCA_046498225.1. Taxonomy (GTDB): domain Bacteria; phylum Fermentibacterota; class Fermentibacteria; order Fermentibacterales; family JCC-6; genus Aegiribacteria. The sequence continues at coordinate 9,131 of JAWOBF010000065.1, read as the reverse complement.
CTCACCTCGGGGCCGATATGGTCGCTGCCGGTGGTCTTCGCCGTGAAGAGGGAGGACCCCGAGGTCTCCCCCGGAGAACACGTGGGCCTGCGTGACGCGGAGGGTGCGGTATGGGGCGACATGCTGGTGGAGGAAATCTTTCAGGCGGACCTGACCGCGGAGGCTGACAGGACCCTCGGCACCACCGATCCCTCCCATCCCGGGGTTGCCTATCTGAACTCCCTGGAGGGACACTATATAGGCGGCAAGGTCCGCTCGATCAGACGCAGGGAAACGGAGAGCTTCCCCAACTACCGGCTGGACCCCAAGGAGACCAGGGTCCTTTTCCGCGCCAGAGGTTTCAATACCGTGGTGGCCTTTCAGACCAGGAATCCCATTCACAGAGCCCACGAATACATTCAGAAGTGCGCCATGGAAACAGTCGACGGACTCCTCCTCCATCCCCTGGTGGGAGACACCAAGGAGGGCGACATACCGGCGGAGGTCAGAATGCGCTGCTACGAGGAGATACTCAAGGATTACTACCCCGCGACCAGGGTGGCCATGAGCGTATTTCCCGCCGCCATGAGATACGCCGGCCCCAGGGAAGCCATATTCCACGCGCTTCTTCGAAAGAACTACGGCTGCAGCCACTTCATAGTGGGCAGGGACCATGCAGGCGTGGGGGACTTCTACGGAACCTACGACGCACAGTTGATCTTCGACACCCTCGACCCGGATGAGATGGGAATAGTTCCCCTCAGGTTCGAGCATGCCTTCTACTGCCGGAAATGCGGCGGAATGGCCACATCGAAGACATGCGCCCACGATTCGGAACATCACGTTTTCCTGGCGGGGAGGAAGGTTCGCGCAATGCTCTCCCGCGGCGAGATGCCTCCGCCGGAATTCACGAGGCCTGAGATCGCTCGAATACTGATGGAAGCATCCAGGAAGGGAGACAGCTGATGAAGGGGCTGGTTATCTGGATAAGGACCGCGAAGGATTCCGACGAGAAGATCCTGGACGAGCTCGGAGCGGAGATCATCGACAGGGGCGGCAGGGTGGAGGTCTTCCACAGTCAGGCGGTCGAGAGCCTGGGTATGGAGGAGAACCACAGGGCAAAGGAAGTCGCCTGTGCCATGCTCGCCAGCCACGGGGTGGTTGTCATCACCTCGGGCTCGGAGACGCCGGGTATCACCTCAGGCGAAAAACTCGAAGTGAGGGAAGTGGACGGCGTCAAGCTTCAGGAGCTTGAATTCCGTCTGGCATTCATGAGAGAGCTGGAGCTCGCGGGCCTGGTGCCGCCTCCCAGGTACGACGTGCATCCGGACGAGGAGCAGAAGATAATAAAGAAGCTTCAGGATATGGGCTATCTGGAGGAGTAGCGCGCCGAGAACCGTTCCTACTCCATATAGCCCAGCCCCTCCATCTTCCTTCGGATCTCCTCCTCCGATTCCCCGCTGTCCGGCGCCAGGCTGTCCAGTTCCCGCTGAAGGACGTGCAGTACGAATTCCTCACAGGAAGAGTAACCCCCCGCCCGGGCCACTTTCCTTATCCTCTCATTGGTCTCTCTGTCCAGCTTGAGCTTCAGTTTGGGCATTTCGAACGACCTCCTTCATATCCTGACCTTGAACAATCTGGCGCCGACCAGCGCCGATATCATGGAGAACACCAGGAACACCGCCTCCCATGACCAGTGCCATCCGAGTATTCCATAGTCAACACCGGGAAGGGAATACCAGCCGGATTCGGGCCCTTCCGGAACCCCCCGCACGACATCCACGCGGGGAGTAAAAAGACTCCAAAAAGAGGGGGCGGCGTCGAAACCACGGATCACACGGCTTCCGCTCCACCCCGCCGTGCTTCCAACTACGGCTGTCAGGCCATCCAGGTCCAGCCTTCCCCTTCCCCCCTCCAGGGCGGCCACCCTGAAGCTCGCCTGCCCGAGGGTGTCTATCATCACCACCGGGGGAACCAGTTCAAGGCCGTCCGCGGATATTCCCAGCCTGTCCCTTTCCGGCATCTCCGCATCGTACTGCAGCGTCACCGTGACCGGAGAATCCTCCGGAATGCCCTTAGCGCCGTACCGGGAATCCAGCTGACCCCATACCAGGACGAAAGGCACGGCCATTACCAGCAGCGGCTTCAGCAGGATGGCCAGGTATACCGTATTGCTCCATATCAGCCTGCCGGCGAACTTCATGACGGCGGCGGGACTGCTGACGTGGAGAAGTATGCCCAGTATCTCGCCCCCCATCCTCCTCCTCAGCCGGGAAATTCCGTCCTGGTCCGAGACCGCCTTGAAAACAGCTATCATTCCGAATCCGGAGAGGATGGATATCATCAGCAGTCCCCATATGGGAGGGAGCCACCCGAGAGGAAAGAGCAGGGCGTCGAAAACGCCGTTAATTACCGCGGTGGCCAGCTTCACAGACTACCCGTCCTCACCGCTGAATATATCCCTTCCCCCCGAAGAGGGGTCGGGAACGTCGAAAAGACCGGATATGCTCCTGCCCAGGTCCCGGAGGTCGGGATCCGGAACGGCGGGGGGGACAGTCGAAAGGAATGCGCCCGGAACAACCGGGGGATCAATGCAGTGGGTGCCGCTCCACGGGTCAAGGTTGTCGGTGATGATGTCCTCCGGAAAACTTCCCAGGGTTGTCGCCCATGAAGCTCTGTAGCCCCTGGAATACCCGATTATCATGTCCGGCGCGTAGGGCGGCAGAGGGCCGGGAAGGATGCGGGAGGTGATGTAGGCGTTGGCTATAACTCTTCTTCCGGTGGCGGGATCGGTCACGGATTCAAGGTTTCGCTTCAGTGAGAGCAGCAGGTCCGGAGCCTGGTCGGGACTTACAATTCCGTTGTCCTCCCGGTCGCTCCTGTTGAGGTAGAGGGAGTTCAGTCCCAGTCCGTAGGCCGCGGTGGAACTCCAGTCGGTGGCGGCGAACATGTCCCGGTTCCTTAACTGAGGGGACGTTACCTCCGCGTAACCTTCCGCGGCCAGCCATGAGTTCAGGTTGAAAGACCTGTTGAAGGGAGCGAAGCCGTGGTCCGAAAGCACCAGGACCTCCGTTCTGCTGTCCCTGGCGTCCAGAGCCTGTCCGATCACACTGTCCATCCTGGCGTACAGCTCCCGCACTACTCCCTTGAACCTCGGGTCGGTGCCGGCGTGGAGGGGAGAGTTCCGGTCCAGGGCGCGGTAGAACATGTGAATGTTCAGGTCGAGGGAGCTGAAGTAGAAGAAGAAGAGCCCCTCCCTGAAACGGCTCAGTTCATGATGGAAAAGGTCAAGCCTCTCGTTCAGGGCTATCCATGCCTGCTGCAGGTACTCCTCGTCATCCAGTATGCCCCTTGAAAGCGCCTTGGTATCCTCGGGAAAACCCTGTGTGTAGAAGGGTCCCAGCGCCCGCGCAAGGTCGCTGGAGTAGCTCGCCGGCTGTGATATGGGAAGGGCCGGGTTGAGAGGGTCTATGTTCAGCGGGGACAGGTACAGTTTGAGCCTTGGAGATATTTCCTTGACATAGAAGCGTCCTATGGCATGAACCGACGAGATGTGTGGAATGGCGTCGAACCTGAACCTGACCCAGTCGCTCCACTCCCCCTCCGCCAGAACGGTGGACTCGCCCTGTACATCAATTCGAAGACCGTCCGCCTCCCTGTCCACCCAAACTTCCGCCTCCACCTCCATCTGGGGGCTTTCCGCCCTCATGGAGTTCTCAGGCCCCCTCACGGGACACCTGTAGCAGCCGTCCCCGTAATCCCTTACAGGTACGACCACCCCCCCTGAAGTATCATCCGTGATTGACCTGGCGTCGTCGGTGAAGAAAGTGAAGCTGCCCTGACTGCCCCGAATATCCGGAGTGCCCAGGCCGGAAAGTATCCTTGCCTTGCCCTCGACCGGCGGAAAATCCACCGGGAGCTTCACCAGGGATACCGGAATGCCCCGGTCCGTCAGAGCGGTCCAGAAAGGCGTGCCCCTGCGCAGGAGCTCCACCCTGGCTCCGGACAGGGGAAGCCTCCAGTCACCCAGGCTCAGCGTCCTGTCCGGTTCGATGACCCTGGATGTTGAAAGGTAGGGCGTCCTGGTACGGGGGTCCCTGTGTACGAAATCGAATATGCCGTGCACGTCCGGCCCGTGCCCGGTTATGAAATTTGACCACGCCACCGGGCTCTGGGGCGGATTGCTGGTTCCAAGCCTGTTGAGCCCGCCCGAGGACATCATCCTGGCCGCATTGGGCATTACTCCCTCATGGATGAAGTTCCTGACCAGGAAGGGATCCATTCCATCTATACCCAGCACTATAACCCTCACCGGCGCGGCATCGCTCCGGGCACAGCCGCTCTTGAGAGCTGCCAGTGCAACCGGCGAGAGCGCCGTCAGCTTAAGGAAATCCCTTCTTCTCATTCCGGGTCTCCCTCCGTAAATAGGGGCCGGCCCTCCATGTAGGAGGGGGGACTGACACCCAGGGCCCTCAGCGCCGTGGGGGCGACGTCGATGATCGATGCTCCTTCCGCGTCCAGGCTGTAATTGCTTGCCAGCACTCCCGGTACCAGTCGGTGGTCGTGGCAGTGGTCGCCGTTCCAGTGTCTGTCGTTCGGGTAGAGCACCTTTTCCCCCACACCGCCTGTCACGCAGCCCCAGCCCGCGCGGTAGCCCCTCCTGGTGCCGACTATAAGGTCGGGACCGTCACCGGCGTAGGGGCCCTTGTAGACGTCATCTCCCCTGTATACGGCGCTGATGACCGGGGCGCCGTTCTCATCCTCCAGCAGCATGAGCTTCTTCGATATCTCATCGAGGAGTTCTTCGGCTTCCCGGCCGGGCTCGACGATACCAAGCGCCTCCCTGCCCCTCAGGTTGAGCATTATTCCCGAAAGACCCATGGACCATGCCCTGGTCCCGGACCAGTCTACCCCCTTGAACGAGGTGTCGACCTTTTCCACGCCGTCCTCCAGGACCAGGTAGCCGTTCTCCAGCAGCCACCTGTTGAAATCGATGCAGGTATGAAAGGAGGTGAATCCGTGGTCCGACATCACCAGCAGCATGTCCTTCTTTCCCAGCCTGTTCACCGTTTCTCCGACAAGCCTGTCCATCCTCTCGTACATCTCACGCACAGGGGTTCCCTCTTCGTGCCCTTCGGACCAGAACATGTGCTGGATGCGATCGGAAGTATCGAAAACGCATGCGACCACACCGGTAGGGTTCCTGTCCAGGGCGTCAAAGAACATCCGCTTTCTCTCCTGGAAGATGGACCAGGCCTGGTCCAGGAAGGTTTTCCCGGATATGGCTCCGTTGCTGAGCGCCCAGGTGTCTTCCGCAAGCCCGAGGGTGGCGAAGGGCCCGTACAGGCCTGCAAGGTACCTTGAATAGTGAACCGGGTGGGATATGGGCACAGAAGGCGAGAATGGATCCACGTGAACGGCGGTGGAGTAGAGCACAGGCGACCCTCCGTCGCCATGGGTGAGACAGAATCTCGCTATTCCCCTCACCTTTTTCCCGTCAGGTCTGAAGACCAGCTCCACCCAGTCGGACAGGTTACCCGGCGTCAGTTCGAGTTCGGTCCCATCCACCTCCGCGATGTAGCGGCCGCTGGAACTCCGCAGCCGCATGGTTACTGCGGCGGCATCACCTTCACCGTTCATCGGACCCGGCATCTCAGTCTCCCACAGGTACTCCTCGAGTTTCCGGAGTTTTCGCCACAGACCGCCGGTAAAGGGTTTCCGCGGCGGGGATTCCGAGAACAGCGTGTAGCTCCCCTGTGTCCCCCTCAGGTCCGGTACGCACATTCCGCTCAGAAGATGGCCGTCCAGAGGTTCGGGCGGGTATGTAATCGGCACCCTCAGGACGGTGGACCTCATACCGTACCTTCTGAGGATGGTCCAGAACGGTTTGCTCTTCCTCAGGAGCCTGATGAAAGGTCTGGCGGTCTTCCTCCCGAAGGGGGAGAAACCCTTCCCGGAAGCAACTGTACCGGTCTTCACGGATGAAAGCACCGGTATGTACCTCTTCCTGTCGGGGGCGAGAAAGTCGAATATTCCGTGCCTTCCGGGATTGACACCGGTCTGGAAGGATGACCATGCCACGGGGGAGATGCCGGGGCATGTGGTCCCCAGCTTCGCGAAGGTCCCCTCACGCGCCAGTTTGCCGAGGTTGGGCATTCCACCGCTCTGCATTATCTCACCGGCCACCTCGGGGGAGAGACCGTCAAGGCCCAGAATCACCACCCTTCCCGCAAGCGGCCGGTGTTCCCTTCTGCTCCTTCGCAGAAGCCTCAGGGTGAAGTTGACCGGCCACAGCAGCGCCGATAGAATGGAAACCGCTATGGCGTTGAGGAACACCAGGAAGGAGGTCACTATGCCGAAACCCGCGCCGGGGCCGACGTAGGCGCTGACGGGACCCGCCGCAACAGCAAGCAGCAGGATAGAAAGAAAGAGAAAAAGCCGGCTGTCGCCGGTCTTCCGGGCGGTGGTAGAGATAAAAGCCTCCGTATCATCATTGTTCACCAGTGGTATACGGGCGATTCTGTCATCGAGCTACCGTAATATAACTGTTTTGTTTATCTTTGAGTTCCACCGGAGGAGGGCGTTTTTATTCAATACGGGCTGAATATCTTGCACCGCAGTATCTTACGATTTCAATGAGATCGACGCGCTCACAGGAGGCCCGAACCGCAGGGAACAGGGACCGGTTCATATGAAGAGAAGACTTGGAATAGACATGGGCTCCGTGAGCACCAAGGTCGTGCTCATGGAAGACGGGGGCATCGCGGGCTCAGTGTACAGAAGGCACCACGGAAAGCCGGTGGAGGCTCTTGTCGGTATACTCACCGACCTTGATGGATGGGAGGGATGTCCCGCATCCTTCACCGGGAGCTCCTCCCGGACCGCGGCCCGTCTGGCGGGGTGTGACGCGGTCAACGAGGTTGTGGCTCTGGCGGGTGCCGTTCCCGTCTTCTGCCCGGATGTCAGCTCGGTGATAGAGATGGGGGGACAGGACTCCAAGCTGCTGCTTTTCCGGCGCGAGGGCGGTCTGTCCGTCTTTGACGATTTCTCCATGAACTCGGTCTGCGCAGCGGGAACGGGCTCTTTTCTGGACCAGCAGGCGTCAAGGCTCGGCCTGGATATCGAGGAGCTCGGCGAGCTTGCCCTGCAGTGCCGCAAGCCTCCCAGGATAGCCGGCCGCTGCAGTGTCTTCGCCAAGTCGGACATGATACACCTCCAGCAGATAGGCACCCCGGTGTCCCACATAGTAGCCGGTCTATGCTTCGCGGTGGCCAGGAACTTCAAGAGTTCCATAGCCTCCGGAAGGGATTTCCGACCTCCAGTCGCGTTCGTGGGAGGGGTGGCGGCCAACCGGGGGATGAGAGCGGCTTTCACGGAGGTTCTGGGAAGGGAGCTGTACGATCTGCTGGTTCCCGAACATTACAAATGCCTGACGGCCGCCGGAGCGGCCATTACCGCTGAAGATCCGGAGAGGGCTGTCATTGACGGGTCGTACCTGGACCGGCTGACAAAAGCGGAAGGCCGGACCGGCGCGGCGTCGGGCCTGCGGCCCCTGGGGGCATGCAGCATTCCCGCGCCGAAAGAATCGCCGCCTCCGGCGGGCAGCGATGAATCCGTCTACATCGGAATAGACGTGGGCTCCATAAGCACGAATCTGGTGGCCGTCGGCGGGGTTTCCGGAACAATTCACGCGTCCGAGTACCTGATGACCGCGGGAAGGCCCCTGGAGGCCGTTAAGGAAGGTCTTTCCCGTCTGGCCGTGACGCTGGGAGAGGACAGGGAGGTTCTGGGGCTGGGAACCACCGGGTCGGGCCGTTACATGACGGGCGATTTTACCGGCGCCGATGTGGTGAGGAACGAGATAACCGCGCAGGCCAGGGCCGCGGTGGAGCTGGACCCTGAGGTGGATACCATCTTCGAGATAGGCGGGCAGGATTCGAAGTTCATATCCCTGCAGGACGGCAGGGTTGTGGATTTCGAGATGAACAAGGTCTGCGCCGCCGGCACCGGCTCCTTTCTGGAGGAGCAGGCGGAGAAACTGGGGCTGGACATCAGGGAATTCGGACCGATCGCCCTCAGGTCGGCATCACCCTGCAGCCTTGGAGAGAGATGCACGGTGTTCATGGAGAGCGACGTCCTCTCGCATCAGGCGGAAGGGGCCTCGGTGGACGACATAGTTGCCGGCCTTTCCTATTCCATAGTAAGGAACTACCTTCACAGAGTGGTGGGGGAAAAGAAGATAGGAAACAGGATATTCTTTCAGGGCGGCACGGCCTTCAACTCGGGGGTTGCCGCGGCGTTCAACGCGGTACTGTCCGACAGGAAAATAGTGATACCGAAGAACCATCACGTCACCGGAGCCATCGGAGCCGCTCTCCTCGCCCGGGATGACAAGACACCGGGGCCTTCCCGCTTCAAGGGTTTCGGTCTCGCCCGGGAGAACTACAGGCAGGAGACCTTCGTCTGCCGGGGCTGCCCGAACCACTGCGAGATACACCGTGTAACACTTCAGGACGGGAACAGCCTGTGCTACGGAGGCAGGTGCGAGAAGTACGAAACCGGAAACTCCCCGGGAAGGAGCGTGAAGCAGGGAAAGAACTGGTTCGTGGAGAGAGAGAAGCTCCTGCTGAGCGACTACACGGGGAGCACGGACGGCGGAAAACCGGTTGTGGGAATACCAAGGGCCCTCTGGTTCTGGGAGTTCTTCCATTTCTTCAGGACCTTCTTTGGCGAATGCGGCTTCGATGTGGTCATATCGGGCACATCCACCGGCGAACTCATACACTCCGGAGTGGAGAACGTAGCCGCGGAAACATGCTTCCCGCTGAAACTCGCTCACGGTCACGTCCTGGACCTGCTGGAGAAGGAAGTCGACTACATATTCCTTCCCTCCATTCTCAGGTCGTTCCCCCAGGGGGAGTTCCCCGAATCGTACAACTGTCCCTACATAGAAGCCTCGCCGTACGTCATCGACGCCGGGCTGGGGCTTTCCGCGGAGGAGAGGGTAACCACGCTGAGCCCGGTGCTGGACTTCTCCCTTCCCGGAAGGGAATGGATGAAGGGGCTGGTGGACATGGCCGGAGACCTCGGAGTAGCCCCCGACAGGGCTCGCGGGGCAGCCGCGGCGGCCAGGGAAGCGCACCGGGAATTCT
>JAWOBF010000111.1:0-22820 GCA_046498225.1 Candidatus Aegiribacteria sp. | reverse complement strand
TCTTCTTCATCCCTTTTACGATAAATTCTTTCCTGAGTTTCAAGTTTTGCAGGATTGATTAAAGTTTCCTCATCATCAATAGGATAAGGTACTCGATAATAATCATTAATTAAGTCCTCAGCTTCTTCAAGATCACCTTTTTCTTTTAGAACCGAAATATTGTTTATAAGAATTTCCATCTCTCTGGATCGAAAATAATCAGTTGCCATTTCAACCCAATAATCAACATTGATATCATCCTGTGAATAAGTTTCAGCAAGACTTTTTAACAAGGTATCAATTAATTCTGCTTCTGTTTCTTTGATTCGGTTGGCATTATATTCATCACGAAAAATATCCTGAATATGATTAAAAGGTGCTTTTTGATAGGCATCGTAGAAAGTTTCACACCAAGAAGCAATGGTTTTTAAATAGGCGACCGCCACCAGCCCTTTTACGTCATAACCGACGCGAGGCCGGGATTGCATGAGATGGAGGGCGTGAGATACCTGGGGCTGGGGGGCCTCGGGGCGCATCTGCCGGGTAGACTGGCCTCGGTTATTCGAAGGGCCGTGGTGCCTGTGGCGCTGAAGACTGTATTCCGCCGGTTCGGAGCGGATTTCGTCCTCTGCCTCGACGAGACCATGGGGTTCTACGCCGCCGGAGCGAAGCTGCCGTACGCCATGAGATTCCACAGGAAGGTGGAGCCATCGGTTATCGGCAGACCGCTGGAGACCCTGCTCTCAGGAGCGCTGTTCGCAACTGCCACTCCCGGCGCCGATGTGCCCGGAGTTGCCGTCATTCCCCATAACCAGGACCTTTCAAGGTTTTCCTTCGCTGAACCCGCGAGACCTGAGAAAGCGCTGCTGCTAACCTGCATCAACGATGCGCACGAGCCGGAACTTTTCGTGGAGGGCGTATGTCTCTCGAAGGACATGGTGGGTGACATAATCGGTACCGGACCCGCCAGACGCAGGATACAGAAGCTCTGCAGGTCCACGGGGTCCAGGGTCCGCTGCCTGGATCCCGTTCCCAGACTTCAGCTCAACAGTCTTTCCGGCAGGTACCAGATAGGTGTGGCCACCATTATCCGGCGGGACAGGGTCGTGTACCAGATGAAGATAAACATGTACCTCGCCTGCGGCATGCACACAATGGTCAAACCCTATACGCACATAATGAAGGAAGCCCCCGAATTCGCCCACCCATTTTCCACCCCCGCAGAACTTGCGGAAAAGCTGGACATGGTGCAGGAGAACTGGAGGGAGCTGGAGTCTCGGAGGCGAAGCGCCAGGGAGTGGGTGCTTCGCAACTACTCGGTGGAGATACCCAGAAAAAGGTTCGAGGAGCTTCTTCGCGAGACCTTCGGGGGAGGTCGCGCATGAAGGGGCGGGGTATGCGGGGGAAGGGCGGTGGAACATCTATATCACGGACCGGATAGCCTATCCGCGCCTTCAGAAGACCGGGAGTTCTCATGTTCTGAAAGCTCTTCAAATGGTCAGCCCGGGCCGCCAGGGAGAAATGCACGGAAGGCTGCCGGAAGAAGTCATGAACAGCAAACGCGTCATAGCGGGATCGGTGAGGAACCCCTGGGACTGGTACGTCTCGGTATGGGCCTACGGCTGCGACGGGGAGGGGGACCTGCGCCGAAGGCTGGCCGGACCGGTCAGACTCCTGGGTCACGGCTACAGGGAATCCCCGGCCATGGGAGTATCCAATCTTCTGCGCGAGCTGGTCCGTCCGCGACGCCCGTGGAGGGAGACATATGCCGATTCCTCGTCGCCCGAGCTGTTCAGGCGGTGGCTCACCTTTCTCCTGGATCCGGCCAGGAGCCGCCAGCCCGGCGAGGACTACTGGAGGTCGCCGCTGAGTTCCTTCGCGGGGTTCTACACCTACCGGTACTGCCGAATGTTCCATCGCACGGTGGACCACCTCTACGACGGCGGTGTATCCGGCGTGGAAGCGCTTCGAGAAGCCGATGAGAGGCTCAACATCGTTCAATGCATGATCCGGATGGAGAACATCACGGAAGGAATATTCCGGCTTCTGGACATGGCGGGCATCGAGCCCGGGGAGGGGACGGCCGGAAATATCAGAAGGATCGGAAGGACCAATCCCTCCTCAAGGAAGAGGGAAACCTCCTTCTACTATGACCGGGCGACATCCGAACTCGTAGGGAACAGAGATGCGCTGATCGTGGAAAAGTACGGCTACCGGCCTCCGGAGCCGACCGTCAGCGCCCGATAAGTGGGAGCACCTCCAGGGTAACTACCCGCCATTCGCCTCCGCCTGCGCCGGGAAGCTCCACCACGTCTCCCTGCGACAGACCCAGCAGCGCCTTGCCCAGAGGGGCACTGTAGTTGATCCTGCCCTCCTCCGGCCGGGCGTCCAGGGGACCCACCACCTCCAGTACCTGAACATCCTCGGACCCATCGGTATCCTGCAGCGTGACCCTTACGCCCGGAGAGACCACCTCCGCGCTTATCTCGTCCGCCGGGTAGGGGCGGAACCTCTTCAGCTCCTCGGACCATCTCCTGAGCCTGTCCAGCAGCAGGTCCCTCTTCTCCATGGCTGCGGCGTACTCCGCGTTCTCCGACAGGTCCCCGTGGGAAGCGGCCTCTCCGATGGCCTCCGCCGCCGCGGGGATCTCCACCTGCCTCAGCTTCAGGATTTCCCGTTTTCTACTTTTGATGGCTTCCCTGCTGGAGAAGAGGGTTTCGCCTTCCCAGAAGCGCTTTCCCGAAGCTCTTCGCCCCCCCGAGCTCCTTCTGCGGGATATTTCCCTGTTCACGGCCAGGACCAGCCCCTCGTTGTGGGCAGTGGCGCTGGAATCGAAGCTCTCCAGGTAGCGGGTGAGCTTCCTTGTGTCTATGGAGGCCAGGTATCGGTTCAGTTCCTCCCTGAGGGGACCCATAAGAAGTCCCGCCACTCTCTTCTGAGTGTCCGCCGAGGCGAAGATGAGATTGTCAAGGAATATCTCCACGCCGGTTTCCGGCGATTTCTCCCCCATGCCCTTTCCGCCCGCGGCCAGGTATATCAGGCTCCAGAGGAAGAGGTCCGTCCGGGACGGGCTGGAGAGAAAGAGGGAAATGCACTCAGACAGGAGCTCCGGGTCCCGGTCCTCCAGGAAGGAAACGGCATGCTCCCACAGGGACCGGCGAAGGGAGGCGAGCATCGCCTTCTTCTCCTCCCGGTCCGCTTCCCCTTCGAAGAAGGATTCCAAATAGGCCTTCCTGCAGGACTGTGAGTGCATCTCCGACAGGGCCCTCTCAGCCCTGGCGGCGGAGGTCTCCACGAACCGGGAACCTCCCCTGCCGGAAAGGATCCGGCTGAGTTCGAACAGCGAGCCGGTTTCGGGGCTCTTGATCATGGCCACTTCGGGCAGAAGGACGTCCAGGTCGCCGGATGCCGGACCCGAAAAGGACTTCAGAAGGGACCTGATCTGGAGGACCTTCTTCGAAACGGGAACCTTCCGCCTGGCCAGTATCTCCCTTACCTGTTCCACCAGTTCAACGCTTTCGTCCACCGCCACCACCCGGTTTCCCAGGTCGGCGTAGCCGCCGGCGTCCGAAGCCGCGTTCTTCACCATCTTCCACAGCCGGTCCGCTTCCAGGTCGGGGCCGGCAAGGGGGGCCAGGTCCTCCTCCGACAGGCCCTTCCCGCTCACGAAGGGTTCCCCCAGAAGCCTCCGGAGGAACTCTTCCGGGGAATCCGTCAGCAGGTCCCGAAGGGCGGCGGGATCCTCCAGCGACAGTACGGCCAGAGATTCCTCTTCAAGGGGAACGGTGGTCTCCAGGGCAACGTCCAGTTCCATGTCATGCTGCCGGGCGGCGGGAAAATCCGCGGTTACATGCGTCCTGCTCACCCTTGATATGAGCCCGGTACCGAATGTCCGGTGATACAGGTAGCCTCCGGTCCGGTAACTCATCAGGCCCATGAACTCCTTCCAGCACCGGGCAACGTCCGCGCCGCTCTTTCTCAGTCCGCTTATCTGCAGGAAATGCTCCAGGGGCTGGAACATAAGGTACCTGTCCCGGACCAGCTCGATGAGAGCTTTCCTCAATGGTTCGTTCTCATGGAAGAGTTCAGCGCAGCGCAGCAGAAGCCCCTCGAAGTCCGCCCCTCCCTCCAGCTCCTTCTCGCTGATGGTGAGCTCCAGCAGTTCCCCGGCCAGCTCCTCACGCCCTTCTGACGTCAGTACGCTCAACGCATCTCCCATCTCGTCGAAGGACGGAGTCCCCTCCAGCGCCTCCAGCCAGATATCGGTAAGCCGGTCTCTCTCCCCGGCCCTTGCGGCATCCATAAGTTTGGACAATCTTCCTCCCGTCTGCTTTCAGCTTGACTATTATAAGGAAATCGCCGTTTTTTTGTAATGTGGCAGGGAGGTGACCGGATGGCTGAAGAGAAGGAGCCGAAGGACAGGCTCAACAGGAGACAGTTTCTGGAAAAGGCCGGCAGGCTGGGGGGAGCGGTGTTTCTCTCATCCCTGGCCGGAAAGGCCATGGCCGGGGAATGGGAACAGGGAATGGAAGAATTCTGGACCGACGGAAGGTTCGTGCAGGAAACGGTAGACGCGTCCCTGGAGTCACAGGGAATTATCAGGGCCCGCCTGGACGGGAGCTGGAAGGAATTCCAGACGGTCCAGCTGCCGGGGGATTTCATGGACTGGAATCTCCGCGCCCGGCTGGAGACGCTGGAGAACCTCTCGCTGATGTTCAGCGGGGAGGGGGGCTCCCCCCCCTCGCTGGCCGGCCCGCATAACGCGGCCATGGCCACCTGGGGAGGGAAACGGGCCGACAGCGTGATGGAGATAAACAACGCTTTCAAGGGTATGGGCCTGTGTCCCCGCCGCGACCTGATAAAGGACGTGCTTACCGAGATGGAAGAGATGATGTCAGCTGGAATGGGGCGCAGGCTTCAGTTCCTGCGGGACCTCTATTCCACGGCGGAGAACTTCGATCTCTCCAAGATGATCTCGCTGGAGCTCTACAGCACGCCGGAATTCGAGACCCACACCTTCATCAACCTGATGGAGAGGCCAACAGCATCCCTTGTGTTCCTCGATTCGAAGTCCTACGAGGTCAGGGGCATAGGCCAGCTGGTGGCGCCCGGAGATGACAGCTGCGGTGAGTACGCCGCGGACATCGTCAACTACACCAACAAGGCGCACTCCCTCTTCCACGGCGACTTTCCCAGGCTCTACCCGGGAATTCTGGTCCACGTCACCGCGGTCTTCGACAACTCCCCGGGCACAGGGCGGGGAGTGAGGATAGCTCCGCCGCTTGTGTAGGTCCCGGCCCCTGAGACTGCCGGACGGGTCCGTCCCGGAGCTGTATTTCGTGGACCTGGACGGGACACTGCTCTCCACTTCCTCCGAGAAGCTCTTCCTCAAACGCCTGCTTCGAAAGGGAATACTGAGCGGCTACGGCTTCGTCCGCTTCCTGGCCGGGTACCTCCTTCATCCGGTCACCACCTTGAAAGAGGGGAAGGGCTGGAACAGGACCTATCTCCGGGGTGTTGCTCCGGCGGTGGCAAAGAAGGAGGCGGCGGGCTGCTCTGAAGACCTGCTGGAGGGGTACGTGCGGGAATGGACCGGAATGTCCGTGAAGGAACTGAGTGGGCAGGGGTGCGAGCCGGTGCTACTGTCCGCCTCCCTGGAGTACATCGCGACGGGCGTGGCATCGGGGCTGGGAGTGATGAGAGTCTGCGCCAGCAGCCCGGAGATATCGAACGCCGGTTTCACCGGGAAGCTCCGCGGCACCAGGCCATGGGGAAGGAACAAGGCCCTGCTGGCCGGCGATATCTGCCGGAAGGCCGGGGTCGACCCCGGCAGGTGTGCCGCGGCCGGCGACTCCTGGTCCGACAGGTTCGTCCTGGAGATGTGCGGATGCCCGGTGGCGGTATGCCCCGACAGGAAGCTCAGGCGTCTGGCAGAGAGGAGAGGCTGGAGAGTGGAGGAAGGGAAGCATACAAGATGGGCGTGAGAGCGCTGGGCGCGTTTTCCGGAGGACTGGACGGCATGGTGGCGGCGGTACTCCTGGCCGAACAGGGCATTCAGGTGGAACTCGCCACCTTCAGCAGCCCCTTCTTCTCCTCCGGCGAGGGCAGGGATGCCGCGGCCGGGCTGGACATGCCCTGGCGGGAGATAGACTACACCGATGAGATGATGGAACTCCTCCGCCGCCCTCCCAGCGGTTTCGGAAAGAACCTCAACCCATGCATAGACTGTCACGCCGGAATGTTCCGGGTGCTGGGACGGACCGCCCGGAAGGAGGGGTTCGACCTCGTCTTCTCCGGTGAGGTTCTGGGACAGAGACCCATGTCGCAGAACAGGAACTCCCTGAACAGGGTGGCGAATTTGTCAGGCTGTTCCGACATCCTCCTGAGGCCGCTTTCCGCCAGACTGCTCCCGGAGACCCTTCCGGAGAAAAAGGGCCTGGTGGACCGGAGCGGACTGCTGGACATATCGGGAAGGGGCAGAAAGCGGCAGATGAGATATGCGGAGGAGCGGGGGCTTGCCTACCGCAATCCCGGCGGGGGATGCCTTCTCACCGAGCCGAACTTCTGCAGCCGGCTGAAGGTGCTGATGGATATACCCGGCCTCTTCACCCCGGGGAACGTGCGGCTGCTGAGCCACGGCAGGTTCTTCAGGCTCTCCGGGGACACCGTGTGCCTTGTGGGCAGGTGCGAATCCGACAACGATGCCCTCGAATCACTGGCCGGCGGAAGGCTGACCTGGTCCCTGGATGACGTTCCCGGCCCCACCGGTGTGCTCATCGGCGACCCGGAACAGCTGCCGCAGCTCATCCGCCTGGTAAAGAAGTACGCCGGGGTCAGGTCTTGAATTTTAGCATTTCTATCTATTTAATGCACAAATAATATTTTAACTTGAATATTTCCATTTTCAACTCCCTTTATGGCTTGACATTGTCGGTTTTATAAGTATGAAATCCCCTCATTCCTCTGAACCGAAAGGCGCCATTATGACTGTGATCAAGAGGCTGTATCAGTAGAAGCACCCTCCCCCCGAGGGAAAGACCTGATTAGTTCTTAAACAGATATTGATCCCGGGACATTCCCGGAACAAACAGGAATAATGCGATGCACATTCATTTCGATGACACGATCGACGAAGACGCCGTAAAGGGGACCTCAACCTTCGAGGTGCTGAGAAAGATGTATCCCTTCCTCAGGCCTCACCGGGGCTCCTTCGTCCTGGCTGCGCTGCTGCTGTTCCTTTCGGTGGCGGGGGAGCTGGCCGGTCCCATAATACTCCGCACCGTGATAGACAGCGCCATTCCTCAGAGGTCCGTTCCCGACATCGTCCTCTATTCCATTCTTTTCGCCGCGACCTTCACCTTCGCCATGGTGATGTCATACCTGCAGGTGATGATAACCACCAAGGTGGGGCTTTCGGTGGTCCGGGACCTGAAGGAGAAAGTTTTCAGCCACATGCTGTCTCTTTCCCTCTCCTTCTTCGACAGCAATCCTACCGGGAAACTGATGGCCAGGGTGGAGAGCGACTCTGAGAGGGTGCGGATGCTGTTCAGCGAGGTCTCCATGGCCCTGCTCCGGAACGTGGCCATGGTTTGCGGCACACTTGGAATAATGCTGGTGGCGGACGCCACCATCACTATGTGGATAATGGGCCTGCTGCTGCCGGTGGCGATTCTCACCGTGCCGGTCCTCAAGAAGATGCGCAAGCTCTACAGGAGGGTCCGCTCCGCCTACGCCAGGATATCCGGCTTTATCGCGGAATATGTAAGGTCGGTGCCGGTGCTCCAGGTCTTCGGCGCCACCGGGATGGCCGGGGACAGGATCCACAGGGAGGGACAGCGATTCCTGGACCGCGAGGTGAGAGCCTACTTCTGGGAGTACGGGTTCTGGAGCTTTCTGGGCAGCTGCGAGATCCTTGCGGTAATCGTCATACTGCTGGCGGGAAGGTCCGGAGTGGTTTCCGGCTCGGTGAGCATAGGTACCGTGGTGATGTTCGTGGAGTACACCAGAAGGCTGTTCGGCCCGGTGGTGATGTTCTCGGAGACTCTGAACATGGTGCAGAGGGCGGCCGCCTCGGCGGAGAGGCTCTTCGATATTCTGGGCCGCAGGACGCTGACTCCCGACGGCCGCCTGGAGGAGGAGGACTTCCCCTCCGGCTGGAGGGAGATAACGTTCGAGAACGTGTGGTTCAGATACCCCGAAGGCCCCTGGGTCCTCAGGGACGTGAGCTTCACCCTGGGCAGGGGTGAGATGGTGGCGCTGGTGGGTTCCAGCGGCGGGGGGAAGAGCACCATAGTCAGCCTCCTGCTGAGGTTCTACGAGCCCGGCCGCGGCAGAATAGCCATCGACGGGACCGATATCCGGGACTTCAGGCTCAAGGTCTGGAGGAGAAAGATCGGGCTGGTTCTGCAGAGCGTGAACCTGTTCTCCGGCAGTCTTTCGGAGAACCTCACCGTGTTCCGGAAAGGAATATCCGAGGAAAGCCAGAAAATGGCGCTGAGGACCATAGAGGCGGAGGACATACTCAGGGTCATTCCGGGAGGCCTTTCGGGAAGTGTCAGCGAGGGGGGGCTGAACCTCTCCATGGGACAGCGGCAGCTGATAAACTACGCCCGGGCGGTGCTCAAGGACCCGGAAATCCTGGTACTCGACGAGGCAACCTCCTCGGTGGATCCGGGCACGGAGAAAAGGATACAGAAGTCCACCGACCTCCTGGTGAGGGACAGGACGGCGCTGGTGGTGGCCCACAGGCTCAGTACCGTGACCCACGCCACCAGGATACTGGTAGTCCAGCACGGCGCCATCGCCGAGAGGGGAACTCACGCGGAACTGCTGTCCCATGACGGCATATACGCCGGGCTCTGCCGCCTTCAGCTGAACGGAGGCGAGCGTGCCTGATTACAGGGGTTACCTGAGATGGATAATGGACTTCTGGCGACCACATAAAAAGCACCTGGTGGTGCTGGTGTTCTTCACCCTGGTGTCCAGCGCGGTGGCCCTGAGCTTTCCGCTGGTGTTCCGATACCTGCTGGATAATGTGGAGCAGGTGCTGGAGACGGAGGGACGGACCGACGAGTTCACCACCATCATCCTGGTCCTGGCCGCCCTGGCCCTGGCCAGGTTCGTGGCCGGTCTCTACCCCGGCGCCAGGGCCTGGCTGAACAGCAAGATAGGCCGTGATATCCGGGACAGGGTCTTCGGCAGCCTGATGAAGAAGGATCACAGGTTCTGGAACGCCTTCAGGCCCGGCGACCTCACCACCAGGCTGTCCGATGACATCGTGGACTACCCCAGAATAGCCTGGTTCAGCTGCTCCGCCGTATTCAGGGCCCTGGAATCCTCCTCCAGGCTGGTCTTCTGCCTGGCGGTGATGTTCTTCATGAGCTGGCAGCTGACCCTGATAGCCCTCGTTCCCCTTCCGGTGATGTTCCTCATCTTCATTCGAGTGGAGAACCGACTGGGCAGCAGGGTCGAGGCCAGCAGGAAGGCCACCAGCCATACGGGGGACCTTCTGGACAGCACCTTCGCCGGCATACCGATAATCAAGGCGTACACCGCGGAGGAGGGACAGGCAGAGAGGCTCAGGGGTCTGCTGGACGAGAGGCTGGGAATAGACCTTTCCATAACCCGGCTGGTGATGCTTCTCCATGGTGTCTACAGCGTGATAGGCCAGGTGGGGAAGGTTACGGTTATGCTGGTCGGAGGCCTTTTCGTCATCTGGAACAGGATAGGAATTGGGGAGTTCTACGCCTTCTACGTCTACCTGGACATGCTCCTGGCCCCGATGATGGACATTCCCAACCTCTTCGTCACCTCCAGGCAGGCATTCACCTCCATCGACCGGGAGAGGGAGATACTGAACTACCCCGACGCCCCCGAATGGCGGGGCACCGGCGGGAGCGGACCGGTCAGGACCCTTCGCATGGAGAATGCCGGGTTCATCTATCCCGGTTCCAGCGCCGGCGTCACCGGGCTGGACCTGGAGCTTTCCTCCCCCGGCATGTTCGCCCTGGTGGGGGAGGTGGGCAGCGGGAAGTCCACCGTCCTCAGGATGCTGACCGGCCAGCTTCCCTGCACCGAGGGCAGGATACTGCTGAACGGCGTGGACATCAGGGAACTTTCCCGGGAATACCTCGTGCGGGAGACGGGATACGTGCCGCAGGAATCGGTCCTGTTCAGCCAGTCGGTGGGGGAGAACGTGAAGCTGGGAAGGGACCTGAGCGATGAAGCGGTCGCCGAATCCCTGAGAACCGCCGGACTGGACGACGCCGAACTGGAGGCGGGGGCGCTCACAGAACTCGGACAGGGGGGCGTGGGAGTCAGCGGCGGCCAGAAACAGAGAATAGCCATAGCCAGGGCCCTGGCCGGAAAACCCTCCCTGTTCCTGTTCGACGACTGTACCGCGGCCCTGGACGCGGAGAAGGAGGAGGCCTTCTGGAGGAAGCTCCGCCGGGCCCGCGGGGACGGCCTGATACTGGTGGTCTCCCACCGGGAAGCTACGGTGAGGAAGAGCGACCGGGTCATCTTCGTTCACAGGGGAAGGCTGATGGATTTCGACACACACGGCAACCTGATGAGGAACAACAGGCTCTACAGGCTGGTCCTGGCGGCGGAGATGGAATGACCTCGGGGCCGGGTTATCTCCGCATGCTGGAGAGGGGAGAGCTGAAGAAGAGGGTAGAGCTTCTGGAGGACATGCTTCGGAAGTGCAGACTGTGCGTCAGGGCTTGCGGGGTCGACCGGTTGAAGGGGGAGAAGGGTTTCTGCGGTGCCGGCGCGACCCTGGAGGTGGCTTCCAGCTGCGTGCACACCGGGGAGGAACCGGTGCTCACCGGGAAAACCGGCGTGGGCAACGTATTCCTCGGCAGGTGCAACATGAAATGCGTATTCTGCCAGAACCACTCGATAAGCCAGCCGGCAGGGGACTCCCGGCAGGCCTGGCTCACCACCCCGGAAGAGCTGGCGGAGGAACTCCTCCGGTTCCAGAAGCAGGGCTGCCCCACCGCCGGCTTCGTGTCCCCGACCCATCACGCCCCCCGGTTGTTCAGGGCGGTGGCCATCGCGGCGCGAAAAGGTCTCAGGCTGCCGGTGATATACAACACCAGCGGGTACGACTCCCCCGAGCTGCTGCGGCTCCTGGACGGCATGGTGGACATCTATATGCCGGATTTCAAGTACTGGGACCCGGGGGAAGCCCGCAGGTACTCCGAAGCTCCCGGTTACAGGAGAGCGGCCATGGAGGGCATCCGTGAGATGCACAGACAGGTGGGCGACCTGAGGTTGAGCGCAGGGGGGACGGCCGAAGGAGGCCTGCTGGTAAGGCTGCTGGTCCTTCCCGGGGGCGTCTCCGGGACGGAGAGGACGCTGGAGTTCCTGGCAAAGGAGCTTGGAACTGGTGTATTCATCAGCCTGATGTCCCAGTACTATCCGGCCCACAGGGCCCGCCGGTTCCCTCCACTCAACCGCAGGCTGATGCCGGAGGAGTACGCCTCCGCTGTCAGAGTGATGGAGGAACTGGGTTTCGAGAACGGATGGGTCCAGGACCCGGTCACCTCCCCGGACAGCTGCCTTCCGGGAATAGACTTCCCTCTCTAGGGCCCTCCCCCGCCCGCGCTCTTCAGAAGTTCCCTGACGGCTTCGGACACGTTTTCCGCCGCCATAATGGCGGAAACCACCGCTATGCCGTCAGCCCCGGCCCTCCTGACCCCCCCGGCGTTGGACGGCTTGATGCCCCCTATTGCCACCAGGGGAAGGGAAGTTGCCTCCTTCAGGCTGGCTATGCCGGAAAGTCCCAGCGGTGCCCCCAGGTCCGTCTTGGTTTCCGTGGCGAAGACCAGATTTGCCCCCAGGTAATCGGCGCCCCCGTCCCGGGCAGCCCGGGCCTCCCCGGCTGTCCTGACCGAAACTCCCACCACAGCCCCGTCGCCCAGAAGCTCCCTGGCGGTACTCACCGGCATGTCCTCCTGTCCCAGATGGACGCCGTGGGCGCCGCAGGCCAGGGCTACGTCCACCCTGTCGTTCACCACGAAAAGGGCGCCGGCTTTAGAACAGAGTTCCATCAGTTCCCCGGCCACCCGGAGCATGTCCCGTGTGGTGGCGTTCTTGTCCCTCAGCTGAACCGTCCCCACTCCGGCTTCCAGGGCCAGCCTGCATGTTTCCACCACTCCACGGGAACCGCACAGGACGGGGTCCGTGACCAGGTAGAGAAACAGCTTCTCCGGGTCAACCATCGATGGATGCCCTTATTCTGCTTTCCACGGTCTCCGTGTCCAGCCCGGCCAGGCTGTCCAGGAAAAGGGGAACGAAAGTCCCGGGACCGCCGGCGGCGCCGGCCGCCATCTCACCCGCTATTCCCATGGAGGCGATTCCAGCGAAGGCGGCCTCGAAGGGGTCGTCCATGGAAGCGGCGAAGCAGGCCACAGCCGTAGAGGCGGCGCATCCTGTGCCGGTCACCCTTCCCATGAGGGGGTCGCCGTTCTCCACCGTGGCCGTGCTCCTGCCGTCGGTAACTATGTCCGTGACGCCGGTGACCGCAACCACCCAGCCGTTGTCGGCGGCGAAACGGGAGATGACCTTCTCCCTCCGTCCTACATCCTCCATGGAGTCCACTCCCCTGACCTTTCCTCCCGCGCCTGCGAGGGCCAGGACCTCCCCCGCGTTGCCGCGGACGATGGAAATGTCCAGTTCCCCGGCTATCCTCCTGGCGGAATCCGACCTCAGAGCGGTGGCCCCGGCTCCCACCGGGTCGAAAACGATGGGAATTCCGTTCTCGTTGGCCGCTCTTCCCGCGGCCAGCATGCTTTCCACAAGCTCCGGGTCCAGGGTGCCGATGTTAAGAAGGAGCGCCCCGGCGTAGCGGACCATCTCCGGGGATTCATGGATGCTGGGAGCCATCACCGGGGCGGCCCCCAGGCACAGCGTAACGTTGGCGGTGAAGTTCATCACCACGGTGTTGGTGATGTGATGGACCATGGGCCTTCTTCGGCGGACAGCCTCGAGGCCGCGGCAGATGATATCTGCAGGCTTCATGCAAAACCTCCGGATTTTCTTACGCCGATATTACTCGGATCAAGTTCAAGGGGTCAATTTCTCAGGCCCGGTCTCTCCGGACCACCCCCAATCCAGAGGCAAAGCTATCATCCCCGGGCCGGCCCGTCAAACGGGTTACTTGCCCCCGGGGCCGGAAGTGGTTATTTCAAAGGCTGCTGAAACAGTGATACAAGCTTCGGAAAGGCGGCGGAATGACATCCATCTGTGTTCTCACGACCCTCATGACCCTGGCGGGGCTGCAACCGGGCGACCCGTGGCCAGAGACACTGGACAGCGCGTTCACCTCGGCCCTGGATTCCATCGATATCGTGCGGGAGCAGCTTGACTTCGACAGGCACTGGGCCACCTCGGTGCGGCTGGCGAACCCCGTGGTCATAACCGCAATTCAGGAGATAGAGGCGGTGCCGGTGATACTGGAGCATATGCTGGAGGAACTCACCGATTACCGCCGGACCCGCGGGGACGGAGGAATGGAGGCCCTGAGCGATGTGGTGGAGCTGCTTGAAAGGACCGATTCCCTCGTGCTGCGGCAGCTGGAGGCCCTGCCTCCCTCAAGAGTGGATTCCCTCATGGCGGTGGTCCCCGCCATATGGCTGAGCGAGGATGACCCGGTAGAATGGGAGACGATCCTGGAGGGCTGGGACATTCCTTCCCCGGACTGCAGCGAGATGGAGATGGACACCCTGGCGGCGCTTCTGGAGAGATGTTCCTTCCGTGTGGACATTCCCCCGGAGGAACTGGTGAGCGCGGCTGTTTCCCTGAGGGACGCTGAATGGCCCCGGGAGCTGTCGGTGACCCTGCCCGGCGTCAGCGGGACTACAGTCTCCTTCTGTTTCGACGGTCCGGTGAGATGGGTGGTGGGTGGAAGGGGGAGCAACACCTACACGGCGGACTGTCCCTTCGAGCTGATAATAGATATCGGCGGAGACGACATCTACGGAGAGGGAATCGGCGGAGCCGTCGGGCCCGCCGGCGGAAGGATATCCGTGGTCATGGACCTTGAGGGGAACGATACCTACCGCAGCGATTCCCCTGTGAGCCAGGGCTGCGGCCTCCTCGGAGTGGGTGGCATCATCGACCTGGAAGGGGACGACCTCTACATCGCGGGGAATTTCTCACAGGGCGCCGGTCTGATGGGGAAGGGATTTCTGATAGACCTGCAGGGGAATGACGTTTTCACGGGCGGAACGTTCAGCCAGGGAGCCGGCTGCCTTGGCGACGGGCTCCTCTTCGACGGCGGAGGGGACGACATGCGAAGGGTCCACCTCTTCGGCCAGGGCTTCGGGGGCCCCGGAGGAAGGGGCACCCTGGTGGACATGGAGGGCAGCGACTGCTGCCTGGCCGGCTTCAGGTATCCCCACGAACCGCTGCTGCCCGAGGACAACCAGGCCATGTCCCAGGGCTTCGGTATGGGGCTCCGTCCCCTTATCGCCGGAGGCATCGGGCTCCTGGCTGACTTCGGCTCCGGGAACGACACCTACCGGGCGGAGGTCTTCGGCCAGGGCTGCGCGTACTTCTACAGCCTGGGAATGCTCTACGACCAGGGGGGACAGGACGTGTACCAGGCCGCCCAGTACAGCCAGGGGGCGGGAATTCACCTCGCCTCGGGAATTCTCTGGGACGGCGACGGCGACGACAGCTACTTCTCCAGGAACGGCCCCGCCCAGGGCAGCGCCCACGACCTTTCCACGGGTTTCCTCCTGGACGGAGGGGGCAGCGACTGGTACGGCTCCGACGGGGGCCAGTCACTCTCCCTCACCAATTCCGCTTCCATATTCATCGACGTGGAGGGCGGCGACACCTACTGCGCCAGGGGAGGCGGCCAGGGCGACGCCCGCTGGGCCAGGGGCTCCTCGGGAGCCGCGGTGTTCATCGACCTGGCCGATGAGGACTTCTACTCCGGGGACGGGGCGGATTCCTCCATATGGCTGGGAGGGGAATACGGTATAGGCATAGACCTGCCGGAGACCACTCCCGGAGGTCTTGACCCCCAGGACCCGGTGGGAGAGCCGGGGGCGCTGGGGCTGGACTCCCTCTTCTCCGTAGCCTCCGAGTGGGAGGTGGGGCCCAACAGGGAGCGGGTGCTGGCCCACAGGGAGGAACTGGCCGCCAGGGGTGAGGAGGCCGTCCGGTACCTGGTGGAGAACCACATGGGAACGCTGAGCGGCCTGGAGACCCGGGCCATGGAGAAGGTTTTCAGGGAAAACGGCGAAATTTCCCTGGAACTGCTGCTGTCCGGGCTGGCTGCAATTGACAGCCTGCCGGCCAGGAACGGAGGGAACCTGGTGTATTTTCTGGGCAAGCTGGAGGACGAAAGATCCAGGGAGCCACTGGAGGCTCTCCTGCCGTCACCTGAAGACACCCTTTCCACAGGTTTCACCGTAGGTCTTCTCAAGGCCCTGGGAAATATCGGCAGCCCCGAATCCCTTCCCGCGGTCATTTCCCTCTCCTCCCACCCCTCGGGAAGGGTGAGGAGGGAGTGCGCCGTGACCATTGGAGCCATAGGCGACCCCGAAGGCGTGGAAACCCTGGAACTCCTGGCGGAGGACCCCATGCTGGACGTCAGGTCGGCGGCGGAAAGGGCTCTCGTATCGGTGGAAGAGGCGGCAGGGTCCGTGCAGGAAGATGGTGAGTGAGCCGATTTTCCCTTTGATTGACACGAGGGAAGTAATAGTATATTATGTTCTTGTGCCAAGGGGATCATCAAAAAATAAACATGAACAGAAAGGAAGCTCCATGAAGAAACTTGGACTTATGGTTCTGGTAGCCGGTATCGTACTGATGGCCGGCTGTGCAGGGGACGACCCCGCCGGACCTTCGGGCACCCTGGCGAACGTCACCAACCTGGCCATAGACGAATCCGCGTCCGAGGGCAGGGACATAGTCCTTACCTGGGATGCCATGGACGATGTCGACGGATACAAGGTGTATTACAGCACGGACGAGACGAACTGGACCGAGGGCGCGGACGTAACCACCAACACCGTCGCTCACACGGCGGACAGGGCTTACTACTACACCGTCAAGGCCTACGACGGCGACAACTATTCCGAAGGCAACTCCAATATAGTCAACACCATGCCTGTGGATGACACGGCCACCTACATCATCTACGACAACTACAGCCCCGAAGACAAGCACAGTGGATTCATCTTCGGAACCTCCCAGGGCGGCGGCCAGACCGGCCTAGCCGGCGAAACCACCTTCGAGCAGGACATCTACGCCTGGGACCTGAGCAAGGGCGACAGCGACGTATGGCTGCTCTCGGGCAACTACGGAACCTACGGCAACGGCAACCCGACCTACATGCAGGAACCCAGCCAGGCCGGATACTGTTCCGAGTATCCCAGTGGAACCTGGTTCGGTCAGGACTACCAACTCTACACCACCGACGACAGGGTCTTCTGCTACCTCTACGACGGCCTCTACGCCAAGATCTACGACCTCGAGATAGCTCCCGACCCCGATTCCAACAACGGAACCATGGTGAGCTTCAGCTACGAGATACAGATGCTTGATGGAGTTACCGTCTTTACGGACAAGTAATTCGCTCAAGCCAGGTGGAACAAGGGGGGAGCGACAGCTCCCCCCGCTTTCATTATGGAGGAACGACAATGAGAAAAACCCGCCTTCGGCCGGGGACTGCTCTTCTGACCCTTGTCCTCGCCGCCAATCTGAGCGCCGCCCTGCCCGGGGACCTGGACGCCGCTTTTCAGGGCATACCGGTGCTTTTCGATGGAGACTGGGCATTCGGGGTGGTGGAATTCGACACCGGCGAGAAGAAGACACACAACGCGAATGACCGGTTCCAGATGGAGATACCCCACCTCCCCCTGGCCGCTCTGGGCGTGGAGCTGTCGAACGCAGGAGACATTCCCCTGGACAGGATGATAGCGAGGGACACTTTCTTCTGGGAGAGGCTTCACTACGCGCAGCAGGGAGGCCGCGGCATGTGCATGGCTCTCATCTGGACCATGGGCGAGGGCAGAATAAACGAGTGGCTCGAGGGAAGCGGGTACACCGGCACAGAGATAAAAGGCGTGTTCCAGGATTACCCCGGGTGCCCGGTGTACGACCCCAACCTCATAAGCGTTTCTGACGCGCTCCGCTTCCTCGAGGTGGTTCACGGCAACATGGGCCAGCCCAGTGTCCGGAAGATAGGCGATAACCCGCCGTTCTCCGACCACATTCGTGAAACCCTGGGTTTCGACAACGAAGTCTACGGGTGGATGGACGTTTCCGAGGGAAGCAAGCATCTTTTCGTGATAGTGGATAGACCCGACGCGAGCGACCTGGGAATAGTCATCCTGGCCGACGGCCTGGATGACCGGGGAGACGTGGACAGGGGATTCAGGATGCTGTACGAAGAACTCAGCGAATAGAAGAAATTAAAGAGAGAAGAAGGATGAGAACGCTCACGATCGCCCTGTTCCCCGTATTCTCGATGCTGATGGTCCTTTCATGCAGCAACCCCTTCGCCAGCAGCCTCTCCATCTCCGTGACCCATCCTCCCGCCGGAGGAGCCGTGGCGGACGAGAGCTACGTGATACAGTGGGTTCATGAGGCGCCGGAGTACTCCAACACCGGCATACTCCTTTTCGTGGACACGGACCTGGACCCGAACAGCGGCCTGATACAGATAAGCGACACTCTTTCGGTAGAATCCTCCGGATACCTGTGGGACTGCTCCCTCTTTCCGGAGGACTCCTATTACGTGAGAGCGATGATATTCGAGGGAAGCAGGCAGAGGTCGGATTACAGCCGGGGAACCGTCACGGTGTCCCATTCCTCTCCCCGCTGAGGGCAACCGTCATGCTACAGCTTCTGATGGCGGGCCTGGTCCTTTCGATACCGGCGATAGACAGGTTGCCCGGGGGCGATTTCACCGCCGCGGTGGTAGACCTCGGGACGGGCCGGGAGCTGGCGTCCACCGGCGAGAATGATGCCGGTCTGGACAGCGCCCTGACCGTTCTGGGCTTCATCCGCTCCATTCCGGCCGCGAGGTGGATGTGTTCCCGCCCCGACCTGGGGGAGGGGCAGGCCTCCTCAGTGGGTGATGGATGGGACCTGTACGGGCTGGTGGAAGAAGGTCCGGACTACAGGAACTTCATCCTGATGGCCCTGTCGCCTTCGGGAAGGGGCCTGGGGCTGGTGCTGCTGTCGGATGAACTCTGCTGCGCGGGAAAGGCCGACCTGGCCCTGATGCTGCTGTGGGAAGAGGCTCTGCGGTATTGACCCGCAAGGTCTTGCCACCTGTTCTTCAATGTATTAAGATTCCGTTAAGTTTCTGTTGAAAGGATGGAATAGGCCATCCTTGAATACGAGGAGGAGAGTAATGAAAAGGGTCCTTACACTGATATGCCTTCTTGCCTTCGCTGGTACGGCATTCGCTCAGTTCTCTCTTGGTTTCAAGCAGGTGGAGCTTCCCACACTCGTGGATGACGATTACATGTCCACTATGGATATGAACATGCTCCGCATCGGCACAATGGCTTCTCCCCAGATCAGGGTCGAAGGTTACCTCGGCTACGCCAAGGATAGCTTCGAATACGATGAAGAAGGAGAAACCTACGAGTATGACGGAACCGCGTACACGTTCGGCGGCGGCGGTTACTACATTATCGCAGCGCCCGCCAACACCAGCTTCAGCTTCGGCCTCCAGTTCCTCTACGGAAGCACCTCGTCCGAAATGTCAGCCGCTAACGTGAGCGTAGACGGTCCCTCCACTTCCGCATGGTGCCTCGATCCCCTGATGAGAATCGACTTTGCCATCCCCGGCGCCGAGAGACTCGCCTTCTTCACCGAGTTCGGCGGCCGCTACGCCAGCGCTACAACCACATACGAGACTGTCGGTGGCAACGACCAGGAATACAACTGGAGCGGCATGCAGACCTACTCACCTGCCAACATACTGGCAGGCGCCTACTACGTGTTCTAGAGACATTATATCTCCCGAGGGGGCACGCTTCGGCGTGCCCCTTTTTGTTATGTTTTATCCCGGTGTTGTATATTCCACCGATAAGGTCATGAATTCATTCTAATTGAACATCAGCGAAAGAGGTTGAGGTATGGCCATGAATTTCAGGGGACGCAGTCTGCTCACGCTCCTGGACCTTTCCCGGGACGAGATACGTTACCTGCTGGATGTCTCGCACCTGCTCAAGGCGGAGCGGACGGGATTCCAGGTGCGGCAGAGGTTCGGGGGCAAGACCCTGGCCATGCTCTTCGAGAAGAGGTCTACCAGGACCAGGTGCGCGTTCGAGACGGCCTTCGGAGAGGAAGGGGGCCATCCGGTGTTCCTCTCCAGCTCCGACATTCAGCTGGGAGAGAAGGAGAGCATAGAGGATACCGCCCGGGTGCTGGGCAGGATGTTCGACGCGATAATGTTCAGGGGCTTCTCGCAGAAGACGGTGGAGACCCTGGACGAATATTCCGGCGTTCCGGTCTACAACGGCCTCACGGACATGTTCCACCCCACCCAGGTGCTGGCGGACCTGATGACCATGGAGGAGCAGTTCGGGCAGCTTGCGGGACTGAACTTCGTCTACGCCGGCGACGGCCGGAACAACATGGCCAACAGTTTGATGGTGGGATGCGCCATGATGGGGGTCAACTGCACCATCCTGGCCCCGGATTCCCTCTACCCGGAATCCGAGCTGGTTGATACGGTAAAGGAGATTGCTTATGATTCGGGCTCGACCCTGAGCGTGACCTCCAGCCGGGAGGACGCCATACCTGGAGCCGAAGTGATATACACCGACGTCTGGGTGTCCATGGGCGAGGAGGAGAAGTCGAAGGAAAGGGTGGAGCTTCTCTCTCCCTACAGGGTCGACGCGGAAATGATGGAACAGACCGGTGACCCCGGAACCGTATTCATGCACTGCCTTCCGGCGGTGAAGGGCAACGAGGTTACCGTTGATGTCATCGAGGGGCCCGCATCGGTGGTGTGGGATGAGGCGGAGAACAGAAAGCACACCATAAAGGCCCTCATGGTGGCCAGCCTGCTCTAGCAGAGCGCTCTACGAACAGGAGTTCAATTGGTCAAGGGGAAGCAGATTATCCGTCTTCTGGTTCTGGTACTGGGCCTGGCCCCGCTGTCAGGGGCGCAGGACTTCGAAGTACCCCGGTCCAGGCCGCTGATGCAGGAAGTCGACGAGAACCGCTACATAGTGGGGCCGGGAGATGTTTTCTGGTTCTCGGTCCAGGGCGGCATTCCCGGCGACAGCGCGGGCGGGTCGGGCCCGCAGCTTATTGAGGTGACACCCGACGGTTACGCCGTCCTGCCAAGGATAGGAGCATGGAAGGTTTCCGGCCTGAGCCTGGGCGAGGCGACCTCGATAATTCAGCGGGGCTTCTCATCCCGGTACCCGGGAATGTCCGGAATGGCCGGCCTGGCCAGGATGAGAGAGTTCCAGGTGCCCGTTACCGGCCATGTGAACACCCCCGGAATAGTCGAGGTGACCGGAGCTGACGGCCTTGTCCAGGTCCTGGACAATGCCGGCGGCATAGCTCCCTCAGGCAGCATGACACGAATAATGATAATCGACTCCAGCAGTGACACAACAACGGTCAGCATCACGGATTTTCTGCGCGAGGGAACCATGGCTTCCAACCCCTATCTAAGCCTTGGCGACAGGGTACATGTCCCCGAAGCAGAGGATTTTGTGTGGATAGAGGGGGCCGTCCAGTTCAGCCGGTCCGTGGCCGCGGGGTTCGCGGAAACAGCGGAAAGCACTGTCTGGAACAGGAGCGCCAGGGGAATGACGGAGTTCATTCCCGGCGAGACCGTTTCCGGCCTGATATCGAGGACGGGAGGAACGGCATCCTGGGCCACAAGGGACAGCTGCTACATTCTCCGACGGGGGGACGGCGGCGCGCAGGTGAGGATACCGGCGCCTCTGGATGAGCCCGGAATAGATCCTGTCCTTCTTCCCGGAGACCTGGTGGTCTGCCCGGGCATCCCCCCTGTGGTAACCGTCAGCGGAGAGGTTCACGCCCCCGGAATCTATCCTCATACCGCCGGAATGAATTCCCATTTCTATATAACGCAGGCCGGGGGTTTCCTTCGGGCCAGCCGCCGGTCCGGGACCAGGGTGGTCCTTCCAGACGGGGAAGAAGTGAAGGCCGATGAAATATCCTCCGTCCCCGCCGGTTCGGCCATAACCGTCCCGAGGAAGATGCTGGTGGGATGGGAGGACCCGCTTCTGGTCCTTACCAGCCTTGCCTCCATAATCATCGCCTGGAAGAGCATCTTCTAGCATGGGCGGCGAAAGGCAGCCTCTCTGGTACCTGTTCCTTCTCCTGAAGAACAGGTGGTTCATCATTAAGACCCTGCTGGTGGTAATGATTCCCACTGTTATCATCACATACCTGATGAAGGAGAAATACACCGTCGAGACGGTGATAATGCCGCCGGAGGAGCAGTCCACATCCGGCCTGACCATAGCCGGCCTGGGGCTTACGGAGTTCGCCGGGTATTTCGGCGGCGGCATGGGTTTCTCCCTGCCCCTCATGACCACTCTCTCAGATGTGTACGAGGAGATACTCGGAAGCCGGTCCCTGCTGGAAAGCGTTATAATGTCAACCGCGTACCTGGATTCCACGAATCTCCGCCATGTATACGAAGCGGACCCTCAGCTCGGCCTTTACTGGGCCAGGAAGCGGTTCCGGGACAATTACAGGGTGGGTATCTCCCCCACCGGGTTCCTGGAGATAGAGTTCACCGCCGGAAACCCCATGTACGCGGTGGAGGTCTCCGAGGCGATAATAGCCTCTCTGGACAGCATCAACAGCGAGATTAGCACCAGCCGCCTTCAGCAGGCCAGAATGTTCCTGGAGCAGAGGGCGGAGATGGCCGAGGAGTCGCTTATCGAAGCCGGCGACGCCATCAGGAGGTTCGAGGAGGAACATAACCTGGTTGCTCCCGAGGAGGAGCTTCTCAGCTTCATATCCAACCTGACGCAGCTCAAGACGGAGTACGCCACGCTCATCACGGAGATATCCGCCATGAGACAGGGCATATCGGGGGCTCCCAGCGCCAGCCTTCTGTTCAAGGAAAGAAGGGCCCAGGAGCTTCTGAAGGTTATCAACATGCTCGAGACCGGAGTGCCGGCACCTGGCTACGAAGAGATAATGCCCCCCGTGAGCATACAGGAATACCCGGAACTGAGCCTGGAATACGCGATACTCAGGGCCGATTACGAGATGTCGCTGCAGATAACCAACGCGGTCACCGAGAAGGTGTTATAGCGTGGGTTTTGTTCCTGTTTATATGAAAATTCATGTTCTTCATCAAGTATTATAAGACCCAAATTTTTAACGGGTGCAAAAATTGCCGATCTGGGACCAATAATAATTGGCGTATTTTCAAAATATATTCGTAACCATTCTAATGATTTCTCTTTTTCGGTTAGTCTGCTATGTAATATTGCTACTTTGTTTCCGAAAATTCGCTGAAAGTATTCAACCATTTGAGGCGTTAATGAAATTTCCGGAACTATTAACATGGTTTGTTTATTTGTATTCATATATTTCTCTACAAGATGCAGGTATATTTCGGTTTTGCCGGAACCTGTTATTCCATGTATGAGGGCAAATTTATTATCACTTTGAATTATTATATCGAGTGCTACTTTCTGCTCTTTTGTTAAAATAAATTTTTTTTGAAGTTTTCTTTGCTTGTAATCTTTATGTTCAATATTTTTGTAAAATTTTGGTGGCATAAACAGTTGTATGGATTTTTGCAATGGGGCTTTGTAGTATTTTGAAATCCATTTTGCAACTTTAATTTGCCA
>JAWOBF010000080.1:0-18127 GCA_046498225.1 Candidatus Aegiribacteria sp. | reverse complement strand
GCCGCGGGAGAGGTGATGAACATCGCCTGCGGCGACAGCATCACGGTGAACAGGCTGGCGGAAGAGGTGGCTGCGCTTACCGGAAGGACGGACATCAGTCCCGGTCACGGGCCCCCGCGACCCGGTGACGTGAAGCACAGCAGGGCCGACATCGGCCTGGCGGAGGAACTTCTCTCCTACCGGCCGGTGGTGCCGTTCAGCGAAGGCCTGAAAAAAACAGTATCTTTCATGCAGCAGCGCCGGGCCTGACGGACCGGCGCTGCCCCGGGAATCCCGAACTTCACCACGTCCTTTCAGGTGAGGAGGCTGCATGGAACTGCTGAAAGAGGGAACTTTCCTCCTGGCTGACGGCGCCATAGGCGAGTATCTGTTTTCCCTGGGCTATCCGGGAAACTATCTCGCTTCCGAAGCGGTCATCCGGTCCCCGGAAATACTGGCCAGCGTACATCGGGACTACGCGGCGGCGGGAGCCGCGATACTCACAACGAATACCTTCGATGCCAACCTCGCCAAACTAGACCGGCGGGGGCTGGCGGAGAGATGCGCCGAGATAAACTACAGGGCGGTGGCGCTGGCCGCGAGGAATCCAGGATGCTCCATCATGGGCTCTGTCGGGCCTCCGGTCAGCGGAAGGTCCTTCGCAGCGGAGGTATGCAGCAGCGGAAGGCTCAGGGAGACCTACGCTCCTCAGATCACCGGCCTGCTCGAGGGAGGGGTGGACCTGATACTGCTGGAGACCCAGGTGGACCCGCTGCAGGCCAGGACACTCTACGACATAGTCAGGTCTTTATCCGGCGATATCCCCGTAGCGGTCAGCTTTACCTACGGCCATGACCTCCTGACCCCTTCCGGATTCACCATCACCGATTCCATAGCCGCTTTCATGGATACGGACATAGCGATGCTGGGGGCGAATCATGGAACGGGTCCCCTTCAGTTCATGGACATTCATGCCAGGTTCTCTTCGGCATCTCCGTTTCCCGTCATGCTCCAGCCCAACTCCGGCACCGGAAAGTATCATGACGGGAAATTCGTCTTCCCCCGCAATCCGGACCATTTCTGCAGATGCATGCTTTCCTGCGCCGAGGGGGGCGCGGCGCTTATAGGCGGCTGCTGCGGAACCACTCCGGAATTCATTTCCACCCTGTCCAGAAGGATGGGAGAGAAGTCGGAAGTGACCGTTTTCTCCTTTCCGGGCAGGGAAGTCAGGGAAGAGAAGGAAGACAGCGGGACGGTGTTCGAACCTCCCATGTTATCCTCCCGCCTGTCAGCCCGTGACGCCCTGATCGTAGAACTGCTGCCGCCCCGAGGGGGCGATCTATCGCTCTTTGCCTCAAGGGCCCGGAAGCTGCACAGGTTCTCCCCGGTGACGGTGAGCATTCCGGATTCGCCCATGGGCAGGGTACGGATGTCGCCTGCCATTACCGGCCTCTATCTCAGGGAGAAACTGGGTGTGGAGCCGCTGGTCCATTTCGCCCTGCGGGACCGCAGCCTCACCAGGGTCCAGTCCGATCTCCTGGCGCTCTCGGGAAGCGGTCTGCAGGCGGTGTTCCTTATTTCCGGCGACCCTCCCTCCCTGGGAGACTATCCCGAATCCACGGCGGTATACGACCTCACCACGGAACAGACGCTGGAACTGCTGCGGAACCTCGCCCTGGGAGTGGACCTGAACGGAAGGAAGATAGGCACCGGGGCCGGGTTCTTCCCGGGAAGCGCGGTATCGCTTGGGGATCCGGGCGCCAGAGAGAAACTGGAGAGAAGATGGAGCGCGGGCTGCCGGTTCTTCATCACCCAGCCGGTCTATTCCCTGGAAACGCTGCACGCAGCCTCGGACATTATGGATGAGTTTCCCGTTCTGCCGGCGCTGATGCCGCTTCGCAGCCGCTACTCCGCCGAGTACCTTGCCGAAGAGGTTCCAGGCATCACAATCCCGAAGGATATACTGGAACGAATAAGGGGACTGGCCGACGAGGATGTCCTGGAGTTTTCCCTGGACCACCTTTCCGGGCTTATGGAATCCATGAGGGGGCTGGTCTCGGGGGTCTACCTGGCCGGCCCCGGGAAGGGCACCATGAAACTGGCGGAAAAATGGCGAAAGCTGAGCTGATAGGGTTCGATCCCGCCACCGTACTGCCCGGCGAGGACAGGGTGCTGGCCAGAAGCGGCTGCCCCCCCTCCAGACGGGGACGCTTCGGAACGGAAGCCCGAGGGGCTCTGGAGGTCCTTTCCCGGGTGGCGGAACCCCGGGCGCTGGTGAGGACCCTGGACGTGACAGAGCTTGACGGGAAAGTTCTGGCAACCGATGAGGTCCGGTTGCAGAGCGCTTCCCTGGCCCGGTTCATGAAGGGAGCGGTCAGGGTCTCGCTCTTCCTGGTTACCATAGGGCCCGTCCCGGAGAGGACGGCATCACGGATGAGGGAAGCCGGCCAGCACACTGCATCCTACTTTCTCGACGCCGCGGCTTCGTCCATGGTGGAGGAACTTCTGCGGAAGCTGCACCGCAAGCTATCCACACGCTTTCCCGGCTGCATATCAACAGCGAGGTTCGCGCCGGGGTTCGGCGACTTTCATCTATCGGTGCAGTCGGACCTGTTCGATCTTCTCGAAGGAGGCAGAGTGGGAGTATCATTACGGGAGGGGTCCTGCATGCTCACCCCGGTAAAGAGCGGAACGGGAGTTATTGGATGGATCAGTCAGACAAGCTGAGAAGCGTTCTGGAGAGCAGGGTTGTCTTCCTGGACGGCGCCTCCGGCACGGAGCTGATGAAGAGGGGAATGCCGCCGGGTGTATCCACGGAGCTTTGGGCCCTGGAAAATACGGACCTGCTCTTCGAAATGCACGGGGATTACGTCAGGGCGGGCGCCGATGTAATCCTGACCTGCACCTTCGGCGGCACCGCGCCCAAGCTGGGAACCCCGGACATGGTGGAAAGCGTGAACAGCAGGCTGGCCCGGTGCGCCCTTAGGGCGGCGGGGGGTGAAGCCCTGGTTGGCGGAAGCATCGGCCCCACCGGCCGGCTTCTGTATCCTTCCGGCGGCATGACATGGATGGAAACTTACGGGTTCTTCTCGTCCCAGGCCTCCGCGCTTGCCGGAGCTGGCATCGACATCTTCTTCCTCGAGACCTTCTCTGATCCCAGGGAACTGAAGGCCGCGGTGCTGGCGGTGAGGGATGCGTGCCCTGACGGTTTCATATCCGCTCAGATGTCATTCGGGGCAGGCGGGCTTACCCTCTCCGGAACATCTCCCGCCGCCCTGGCGGCGCTGATGGACCAGCTGCCGGTGGACGCCGCGGGAGCCAACTGCGGAGAAGGCCCCGAGGAACTGCTCCCGGTCATACAGGAAATGCTGAGGTTCTCGCACAGATGGGTATCTGTGGAGCCCAATGCCGGACTCCCGGTGGACGGCAGCTGGGATATGTCACCGGAGAGGTTCGCCGGATGGCTCGAGGATTTCGCCTGGAGCGGAACCGCCATACTGGGAGGTTGCTGCGGCACGGGCCCTGAGCACGTGCGGGAATACGTGTCCCTGCTGGGCAGCCGGCCGGCGGGGAAAAGCGACCGCGAGAACGTTCACCTGCTGACTTCCGTGGACAGAGTGGTCAGGCTGGGCAGCGGCCTGCACACGGTGGGTGAATCCATCAATCCGACCGGCAGGGCCGGTCTGCAGCGATCCATAGAGGAAGGGGACACGCTGGCGCTGGTATCGCTGGCCAGGGCACAGGGAAGGGCGGACGTCATCGACGTTAACCTCGGCCTGGAAAAACTCATTCCCGAAGACCTGGTGCGGCAGCTGTTCAGCAGGCTCTCCATAGGACCTCCCCTGTCCGTGGACCTCTCGGAGCCGGAGAACATCCGGACGGCTTTCCGCCAGATGGGGGGTATCGGGATACTCAACTCCCTTACGGCGCAGGAGAACCATATCGGCCGGAGGATAGATACCCTGCTGCGCCACGGCGGTTACGCCGTTCTGCTGCCCCTGGATGACAATGGACCGGGGAATACTCCCGAGGAGAGGCTGGCCATCCTGGAGAGAGGGATAGCCATCCTGGAGGAGCATGGTTTCCCCCGCTGGAGAATACTGGCCGATCCTCTGGTGAAGCCTGTTGGAACCGGCGCGGGAGCTGGAACCGTTCTGGACACGCTGGAGCTGTTCAGGAGAGGTGGGCTGTATACCATAGCCGGTATCTCCAACGTCTCCCACGGAATGCCCGACAGGAGTTCTCTCAACTCGGCCCTTCTTGCTTCCATGGGTATTAGGGGGCTGGACCTGGCCATAATCGACGTGCTGGACCGGAACATGGCGGCAACCCACAGGAGCGTCCGCATACTCACCGGAAGCGTTGAGGAGGTGGAGCTGAAGCTCCCCGAACTGGACCCTCAGAGCGCATCGCCCGACTTCATGGGCATTCTAAGGAAGAGCATCATCGTGGGGGACCGGAGGCAGACAGAGGCTTCGGGGAGAGAGCTTCTGGAGAGCGGTGTCAGAGCGGTGGACATACTGAGCCGGGGACTGGGTCCCGCCATGGAAAGGGTCGGCGACCTCTACAGCCGCAGAAAACTCTTCCTGCCCCATCTCATAGCCTCCGCGGAGGCATCGGAGGTGCTCACCAGGCTTCTCGCCCCCCACCTGGAGAGGGAGGGTGAGGGTGCGGAGAGGGGAAGGGTGGTGCTGGCCTCGGTGAAAGGCGACGTGCACGATATCGGAAAGAACCTGGTGGGGCTCTTCCTGCGGAACGCGGGGTTCGCGGTCACCGACCTGGGCAGGGACGTTCCCGCGGTAGATATCCTGGACAGGGCCGAGGAGGAGGGGGCGGACATCATCGCGCTGTCCGCTCTGATGAGCACCACGGCGCCGGAGATGGAGAGAATAATCACCATGGCGGAAGAAAGGGGTATCGATGCCAGGATAATGGTCGGCGGAGCGGTCCTTACCGGGGAATACGCCGAATCCATTGGTGCCGACGGATACGCCCGGGACGCCTGGGGGGCCGCGGTGGAGGCCGTCAGGCTGATGGAATCGTCCTAGAAGTCGGGAAACGCCTTCAGCCGCCACGTCCTGCAGATATCCACGTAATTCGTTCTCAGGTCCAGGTCGTCCACGGGAAGGTCCCGAGCCCGGTTCTCGATGGATTTTCCCTGGTTGCCGGCGTAGACGATAATTCCGTTCATGGCCAGTACGACCAGGAACTGGATGGTATTGATGCTTCCAATGAGTATTCCCACGAAGGCCAGGGTGCCCATGGCCCCCAGCAGAACCATCTGAAGCAGCGCCCCGTACATCTGTTTCCGGACCATCCTCTTGAACCGGGTCAGTTCCATCATCGTGGATATCCTCTGATGAACCGCCATGAACCTTTTTACGCTTATCCGGCCCCAGACCAGGTTGGCAAGCGCCAGTATGAACAGGACCGTAACCCACTGAAAAAAACCCATCGCTGATCCCTTCCCTGTATCTGAGCGGGGTCTCACCCGCCGGGAGTCTCGGCTATATGCAGTCTTGCTATCGAGGAGGAATCATTCTGGAAATGGTGCCTCTCGTAGGGGCGGATTATAACCACGTCCCCCTGGCTCACCAGGTGGACCGCCCCGTCCCCGTCCATGAACAGCAGTTCCCCCTGGACAACCGTGACCACCCTCTGAAAATCGAACTCCTCCCTGGCCATCCGCCCTTGCGGTTTGATGGAGAGCATCCTGACTGTTATGTCCCCGCAGCCCTGGGCGGGACCGGCGAGGATTCGGGAGATGACTCCCCTGTTTCCGGGAGAGGTCTCCCTGTCCGCCCTTATGTCGCCGGAATGCCTTATTATCGCCACCGTTCACCTCCCCGGCCCGTAAGTCAGTTCCGACCCCACGGAGACCATCCATCTGCCTTTGAAACGGTCCGACCAGCCCCAGCTTAGCGAGGCGAGTCCCATGGGGGTCTCGAGCCCGGCCGCAATTCCAGCTCCCCATGTCCACCTGGCATCATCCAGCTCCAGTGGTGAATCCCAGTCACAGGATGCTCCGGTTTCCATGGAGAGGAAAAAGGGGCCGTTCAGTTCCCTCCTGAACCGGGCGTACCCGGCTATTCTCTGTCTCGCCGGCATTGAGTACAGGGGCGCTCCAGGTATTGTCCTGGCGGCCGTCAGCCTGCTTCTCTGCCATTCCCAGGTGGTGCCAGCGAGAAACTGGCCCCACAGGCCGGTGACCATCGTTCCATTTCTGAGGAAGGGGAAAGCTCCCATCAGGTCGTACTCCAGCTTGATGTGCTTATGGGTCATCAGAGGCGCCCATGAGAGCCTGGTTCTCAGCCTGAGCCCCGAATGCGGTGACAGAGGGTCATCGATGGTTTCGGTCAGATTCTCGATGAACAGGGCTGCGAAACCCTGCAGCTCACCGACTCCGTACCTCTGGGCTGTGCCTGATATTCCCAGCTCGCTCAGTCCCCACCATCCGGTGGAAAAACCCCGGGCGGCATGACCGTAAAGGTATGTCTGCACAGGTTCGGCCGTACTACCGTCGATCTCGTAGGTAAGCACTTTCATCTGATATGCGGTGAGGGAGTAGTCGGCGAACCATTCCCTTCTTCCCGAGGCGAGGTCCAGGACCCTCAGCTCCCCGAATACGTACCTCTCCCCTCCTCCTGCGTTGGCCATGAGATGGTGTCCCGCGTTCATGAAGTTCTTGTGCTTGTACGTTATCCTTCCGTCCAGCCCCAGTCTGTCGCAGTAGGTCATTCCTATGCCTATGGAGGAAGGCTCCCTCTCCACGAAGCTGTATGCCAGTTCCACCAGACCTTCCGGACCCTCCGGGCGAACATCGTAATCCACCCTCTCGAAGAGGTCCGATGCGTATAGCTTCTCCGCGGCCTCCCTCAGGTCGGCGGAAGTCACAGTATCCCCCGGCTCCAGAACGAACCACTCGTAGACGGCTTTCTGGGAGACTCCGCTCAAGCCGTGCAGGCTGACAGAGCCGATGATCAGCTCCCGGGCCGGGGGCTCGAGAGTATTCGGGGACCGATCTTCCCGCCTGGGTATCTCCGGATGCCGGTCAAGGTAGGAGAGCATCTGCCTGTAGCCCATATCTATAAGCGAATCGGCGGCCTCACTGGTGAACTCGTAGCTTCTGGCCCCGCGCAGGTCGGGCCTGAAATAGAAATCCGGCTTCGCGCTGTAGAGAGCGTTCACCCTGGAGGACAGCGCGCTGTAGGTAAGGGTTCCCACCTGGAAGAGGGAAGGGTTCTCCGGTATCTCCGGGGCGTCCGAGGAAATATCCACAGCGAGTATCCGATGGTTCCAGGTATCCCGGGCCACGTCGACCGGCAGATTATCCCCCACACCTCCGTCCACCAGGAGCATGTTCCCCATTCTTACCGCGGGAAAGACCGCAGGCACCGCCATGGAACTCAGCTGGCATGTGCTCAGTTGTCCGCGTGAGAATATTACCCTTCGTCCGCTGACCAGATCGAAGGAAACCATGCGCAGGGGAACGGGCAGGGAGTCAAATTCAAGGCCCCTCTCCACCTGTACCGGAGCGGTCAGGGATGATAGAAGAGAGGACACTCTCTGTGTGGAAACCGCGCTTCTGGGAAGGACCGGCTGGAACCCCCTGACCCGCAGGCGGAGAATGTCGTGGGAAGCAGAAAGCCGAAGGGGCAGCATGGTGAATCTGCTGTCGAGATCTGACGAGAAAAGCCGGCCCCAGTCGGTATTCCTTACGATGGAGTCTATACGAGCCGGAGTGTAGCCGCAGCAGTACAGTCCACCCACAAGCGCGCCCATGCTGGTGCCGGTAACGCTTTTGACGCAGACCCCCTCCTCCTCCAGGGCCAGCAGCACTCCCACGTGGGCGAACCCCCTGGCGCCTCCACCGGAGAGAACCAGTGATATTCCATCGTCCGCGCCTGCCGTTCCCGCGATGAATACCAATAAAACGGAATATAAACACCTTCGAAAGATCATGTGGACAAACCCTTTACGATGGGAACTCCAATCGCTATTTTCGTGTTCTCCCTATGCGCTGCAACATCGAAGATATAAACTAATCGAAATTCATCCCATAGCTCCCCTGCGAAAGGAAGAAAATGAAGTATTTGATCTGCATGATGCTGATTATCTCCGGAGGTCTTCTGGCCTCGGGGCTTTCCGTTGTGGAATCCTCCCCGGAGGGCATCGTTCTGCAGCTGTCCACCTCCCGGCCTGATTACAGGACCCTGGAGATTAGGGGCGGCAACTACTCGTTCCCCGTGATCGACGGCGCGGAGAACACAACCGAATTCACGTTCCCCAGGATGCCCGTTTTCCGGACCTGGGTCGAGATACCGGTGGGAGCCACCGTTGAGGCAACCATATCCGGGGAGACCGTTGAGACCATCGGCGGTCCGGCATGGCCCATCAGTCCCGGCGTTATGTCGGCCCCCAAGAGCCGTCCCCGGGACAGCTTCACAATGGAGTTCGACAGGGATGTCTACAGTAACGGTGCTTCGTACCCCGCGAATTGGGTCAGGGTAGTTTACGCGGGACAGATGCGCGGCCGCAACCTGGCATTGATCGAGGTCCTCCCTCTTCGGTGGGACCCCTCGGACAACAGCTGCCAGCTGCTTTCCGAAGCCACCGTCTCCCTTTCGTTCCAGGGCGGAGACCTCGGAGCCACCTACGCCGGCGCCAGCCGGTACTATGCCCCACCCTTCGAAGCTCTCCTTTCGAACATCGCTGTAAACTACGGTACCTACGAAAGCGGAACCGACACCCCTCCCGCCCCCTACCTCATAGTGGGACACGAGGATTTCATAACCACCGGCATGGACGATTTCGTCAGCTGGAAGGAAAGCCTGGGCTTCGAGGTGACCATGGTCGACCTCGGCGTCACCGGGAGTTCCGCCCCGGAGATAGAGGCGTACATTCTTGACGCCATCGAGAACTGGACCAACCCACCGGTCTATGTCCTTCTGGTTGGCGATACCCCCTACCTTCCCGGCAACGCGGCCACCGAGTACGGCGGCGTGACGGACCTCTACTACGTAACCCTGGATGACGGAGGCTACTTCCCCGACGCCTTCATCGGAAGGTTCTCCGTTACATCGGTTGGACAGGCGATCCTCATGGCAGACAGGGTCATCAACTACGAACAGAACGTCAGCGGCGCTACCCCCTGGGTGCAGAACACCACATGGATAGCCAGCAACGACAACTCCAGCGTTTCCGAGGGAACCCACAACTACTGCATCGACAACTACCTTGACCCCCTGGGATACACCTGGGATAAGGTCTACCCGGCCCAGGGCGGCACCGCCGCGGACGCTGTAGCGTCTATAAACGGCGGCGTGTCGATGCTCACTTTCTCCGGTCACGGCAGCACCACCAGCTGGGGCGACATGTCCTTCGGCTCCAGCGACTTCAATCAGCTCACCAACGGGGACATGCTTCCCGGTGTCCTCTCTCATTCCTGTCTCACCGGCGACTTCGAAACAGGTACCGCGTGGTGCGAGACCTGGACCAGGACCCCGGAGCGGGGCGGCCTCTGGTTCTGGGGCTCCGTACCCTCTTCATACTGGACGGAGGACGACATTCAGCAGAAGGGTGAGTACGAGTACTTCCTGGACGCGGGCGTCTACTGGCCCATGGGCTTTCTCAACGGCGGGAAGCTGTCCCTGTTCGAATATCTGGGCGGTACCGGAAGGTCCAAGTACTACTACGAGGGCTACAACCTCATGGGCGACCCATCGGTCCAGATGGCTGTATGGGGACTCACCGGAATAGAGGAGGGTGAGCAGCCCGCGCCGGCAGCCGGCAACGTGATGGTGAACAATCCGGTCAGGTCCGCGGCCGTGGTGACCATCAGCGGGAACGGCGGCCCGGCGGAGCTGAACGTCTTCGACCTCACCGGCCGGCTCATCGCCACCCCCTACCAGGGGAACCTGGAGGGCACACAGACCATGAGCTGGAACACCGGCGACCTCACACCCGGAATGTATTTCCTCCGCCTGGAACAGGGCGGCCAGATCTCAACGGCCAGGGTGATGGTAATCAGGTAACCCAGAGCGGCAGGACGCGCAGGGCGGAAGGGCCGATGCTCTTCCGCCCTTTTTCTATAGTTGACCCCGGCCGGCCTACCCATCATTATAAACTTCGACATTGGTGTTCATACCGGGCCATTCTCACTGTGGAGGGGATAAGATGAGCTCATGTGAACGCGCCGTATCATGCGCATTGGGACTGTTCCTGCTGCTGGGCGCGTCAGCCTGTTCGGGGGATGACGCCACAGGACCGCCGGGAGAAGGCTCAGGTGGAGGAACCGGTTTCGACGGTCTTATAGACCACACCTGTACCGACCTCGGCGGTATACCGGAGCAATGGATATCCGCCGTACAGGATAACATCAGGCTGCACTACGCCCACACCTCCCATGGCGGCCAGCTCACCGCCGGCCTTGCGCTACTGGAATCGGACGACCCCCTGTTCGACGTGGAGACGGGAAGTGGCTACCTGCCGGAGGTAGCGGGAGCGCTCTGCATCTTCGACGGCCAGCAGGGGGAGACCTACGTCACACCGGATCTTTTCTGGGAAACCCGCGATGGAATGAACATGACCAGGGCGGTGCTGGACGCCAATCCCTCCATAAACGTCTGCATGTGGTGCTGGTGCAGCCAG
Organism: Candidatus Aegiribacteria sp.; assembly: GCA_046498225.1. Lineage (GTDB taxonomy): Bacteria > Fermentibacterota > Fermentibacteria > Fermentibacterales > JCC-6 > Aegiribacteria. Next base: position 7,498 of record JAWOBF010000080.1, on the reverse strand, counting down.
ATGGACTACTACGGAGAGGAGCAGGTGCAGGCATACCTCGACTCCATGTCCACTCTGGAGGCGGAATATCCCTCCGTCACTTTCGTATACATGACCGGCAACGCCCAGAGCACGGGAAGCGACGGCTACAACAGGTATATGCGGAACCAGCAGGTCCGACAGTTCTGTCAGAACAACGACAGGGTCCTCTACGATTTCGCCGACCTCGATTCCTGGTGGCAGGACCCCTCAACTTCACAGTGGGAACAGAACACCTATTCATGGTCCGGCACATCGGTTCCGGTGGAGCACCCGGAGTTCAACGGGGACGAGGCCGGGCACACCACCTACGGAAGCTGCCGGCAGAAGGGCAGGGCGGTCTGGTGGATGCTGGCCGTGGTGAACGGATGGGACGGGAACGAACAGTGAACTTTGTGCCGAACATAAACTATCGGAAGGAGACGTAATGAGACTTCTTGCGCTGACCACACTTCTTCTGGCCGCGATGGCGGGCACCGGCTTCGCCGAACGGCTCTACGCGATCGACGGGGATTACCTTTACAGCGTGGACCCCGGGGACGGGTCCTGGACCGAGCTCTCTTCCACCTGGTCCGGGACGGAGCTTCTCACCTCATGCCAGGGATACCTCTACGCCATTCAGGGTGACGTGCTTTACATGGCCGACCCCGGCAGCGGTGAATGGGAAAGCCTTACCTCCACCTGGGAGGGGGCGAACGCCCTTACCGCCAGCGATGACTTCCTCTACGCCTGCCAGGGCGATGTCATCTATCAGGTGGACCCCTACGACGGCAGTTGGGAAAGCATTCCCGGAGAGTACACCGGCACTCAGCTGCTGGCCTGGGCCGGAGAAGCGCTCATGGTCCTGCAGAACGATGTCCTGTACAGGACCGACGCGTTCACCGGCAACTTCACCGAGCTTCCTTCAACCTACTCGGGCACAACGGCGATGGCCGGCAGCGGCGACGACCTGTTCGTGGTTCAGGGAGACGTTCTCTACAGGGTAGACCCCTACACCGGCGATTACGTGAATATCGGAGGGGGATACGGCGGCGTCACCGAGATGGCGGTGGCCAACGGTTTTGTGTATACCATCTGGGAGGGAACCCTCTGGAAGACCGACGCGGACACCGGCGAGTTCGAATCCCTTACAGACGGCTGGGCGGGCGCCACCGCGCTGTGTTCAATGTAGCTTCCAAGACGGAGCAAAGCCGGGGACGGAGGGTCCCCGGCCTTCATTTCCCCCAGAGGGTCGCAGGAACCCCTGCATATTTTATCTGTTAATTGTTAAATAATCCGCCATTTAAGTTAATGAATTCAGGTGCGTCCCTATGGCGGAGGAAGGCGAGGTGGCCGCGGACGGGTTCGCCGAACAGCCGGCCTATATCCTCTATGTAGTGACGCATGGTTTCCATGTATGCGCCTGTCACTTCCTCGCGTGTATCCTCCTTCAGGTCGTCGGTCTTGTAGTCCACCACGGTCAGCCGTCCCTCCGGTGTCCTCAGCAGCAGGTCTATGTACCTTTTCTTGACGCCCTCGGGTGTCTTCACGAAGTAATGGTATTCCCTGCCCAGAATGCTGGAGTTATCCAGGTCGAAGGGCAGGTCCATGATGAAGAAGTTCAGACAGAGAGTCCTCACTTCCTCCAGGTCGCTCCCGTGGAGTTTTTCCAGGTATTCACGGTTGCGCCGGAACCATCCCTCCGGGTCCTTCATGTCTATCTTCTCCATGACAGCGTGAACGCAGTCTCCGATAACGGCTCCCCCGGGCTGCCATCCCTCCGGTTTCGGGTCCGCCTTGAACAGGGGCGTGTCATCCAGGTAGACGGCGCTCCCCTCGCCTATTCCCGGAGTCATTCCGCGGGTTGCGGGGGCGAAAACCTCCCCGGGCTTCAGCTCTTCCAGGACGCAGCATTCCGGGTCCTTCTCCCTGGCCCTTCCGATACTCTCCCACATTATCGCGGCATCACCGCTTCCCTCCCCCGCCCCGGTCTCCGCCAGTACGACCAGGGAATCCCTGGCCCTGGTCACCGCCACGTATATCAGCCGCCTGGCTTCCGCGGTCTCCCGGGCCTTCTCCAGGGAGGATATCTCCGGCCACAGGGGGGACTTCATCCTGACCCTGCCGGCGCCGTCCGCGGACAGCCCCAGATCGAAGGCCGCCATCCTCCCGTGATCGTAGGAGATGAACCGGTCCCGGAAACCGCCGGACCGCGCGGGCAGTCCCGCCAGTACCACGTGCTTCCAGGCCAGGCCCTTGGCGGAATGTATGCTGGACAGGGTTACCGCCCCGCCCTCCAGGGGAACTGTGGACGGTTCCTCCGGCCTTCCGGGAGTGTACCTCTCATCCAGCAGGTTGAGAAGCGCAACCGGTGATTCCGCTTCGCCGGACAGCACCTGTTCCAGAATGCTCTGCAGGTTGCCCAGCCTCCTGGTCACCTGGTACCCTCCGGCGCAGACCACCGGGACCATCTCCATCTGCAGGAGCAACTCCGGCAGCAGGTCCGCCAGCGGCAGGTCCAGCAGCGCCCTTCTGAGCCTCCTCAGGCTGCGGCCGGCCCGCTCCACCTCCGGTACGGGACATATGTCCTGGAAGCTCCTGCTTCCGGAAGAGAGGGCGAGGCTGATGCGGGGGTCGGGAATGCCGAAGAAGAGCGACCGGAGGGTGTGGACCCAGGCGAGGGTGTCCGAGGGATAGACCAGGCATCTCAGCATCTCCCGCAGGTCCACCACCTCCTGCCTTCTCAGAAAATCCCCGGTGGAGGCCATCCTGTAGGGAATGTTCTCCCTCTCCAGGCTGTCCACGAAATGGTGCATGTGGGTGCCGGACCTGAAGAGAAGTGCGAAATCCTCCGGGGCCAGGCCGGACCTCATTCCATCCATAACGTAATCGGCGAACCAGCCCGCCTGAAGCCTGGCGGACCAGGATGGAGTGCTCTGGGTGGCCTTCAGATCATCCGGCATGGAGGGAAGGCTCAGCACCCTCACCGGCCGGCCTTCGGCCGCCTTCGGGGAAGGCTGTATGGGAGAGTAGTCACAGCCGAACCTCATCTCCTCCGGAGCCTGCGAGAGGAAAAGCTCCCGACCGAAGCAGTTCACGAACCTTATTATGTTCCGGCTGCTCCTGAAGTTGGTGGTGATGGTCAGGCTGAGCGCTCCTCCCCTCTCCAGCCGTTCCCTGAAATCGTTGTAGGTCTCAATATCCGCGTTCCGCCACCCGTATATCGACTGCTTGTCATCGGCGACCACGGTGATGCGTCCCCGGGGAATGGTTCCTTCCTTCTCCATGAACGCCCTGAATATGGCGGTCTGCTCGCGGCTGGTATCCTGAAACTCATCGATGAGGACATGATCGAATCTTTCGGCCAGGCACTCGGCCAGCCTTCCGCTTCCGGATATGGCCTTCCACGCGGTGTACAGGAGATCATCGTAGGAAAGCCTGCTCCTGTCGGAGTCCCACTTCCTCCTCAGCCCCCGGGCGAAGCTACCGGCCAGTTCCCAGGAGAGTTCCGTGAGCCTGCCGGAACCGAGCACGGGAGCAATTTCCCTGAACCTGTCCCTGGCGGCTCCCAGCACTGCTTTCGCGCGGTCCTTGTCGGGCCAGTTCCCCGCCCTGCCGGAACCCAGATTGATGGCCCGGTCCGCTCTGAGAACGGTGTCGGGCGCTGGCACCGGCATTCGGGCCTCCAGCTCCGCCAGACTGTCCAGGAATTCCCTTCCCCCGGCGCAGAGCCTGTCCGAAGGGCTGGCGCACTCACCCAGGACCGACTCCACCTCCGCCCCGTGGGTCGCCATGAATTCCTCGAAGATCTTCATCACGGTTTCCGTGCCGCCCACCATCTCCGGCGAATCGAGCCATCTTCTCTCCTCCATTCCCATGGCTATCATCTTCTGCACTGAGGTGGTTGTCCGGGAGAGCAGTTCCCGTTCTCCAGCAGTGGGTTCCAGGTCCAGGAGCCAGCTGTTCCACTCCCTGCTGACCTCCAGGGGCGTGAAATGCGACTCGGTGGTGACAAAGGAGGGGTCCACCCCGGTAAGGTTGAAGTACTCCCTCAGCACCCTGGAAGCGAAGCCGTGAATGGTGGATATCCATGCCGAAGCTATTCCGTCCAGGGCTTTTCCGCATTCCGGAACACCCAGGCCGGCCTCCTCCCTGAGTCTGCACCTTATTCTAAGCCTGAGCTCCGCGGCGGCCGCGTCGGTAAAGGTCACCACCGCTATCCTGTCCATGGGAATGCCCCGCTTCACCAGCCGCACCACCCTCTCCACCATCAGGGTGGTCTTGCCCGTCCCCGCGCTGGCCTGAACTGATACGTTCCTGCGGGACTCGTCCAGAATGGCGTCCCTCATGCTCTGGTCCGGAGGCCCGGCCATGCTCATCATCTCACTTTCAGGATGCTGTGAAAGAATTCCATCCTGCTGTCGGACAGTACCTTCGCCCTAATTCTGGCCGTGGGGGTGAGCCGGCAGAGCCCCCTGTAAAGGCAGCTGCGGCACCATCCCGTGGGAACGGGGGGAAAAAGCCCCCGCTCCATCATGCCGGCAAGACGCGCGGCGTTCTCCCGCGCTCTTCCCATTACTCCCGCCATCTCGGCGGCGCTGAAGGCCAGCACCCTTCCGGGAGTCCTCTGGCTGATGGAGACGTACCCGGTGAGGGATATCTCCCTTCCGGGATACTCCCCGGCCGCAAGCTGGAAGTAGAAGGGAAGCTGGAACACGGTTGCCTTCTCCACATCTTTCCTGGAGGGGAGTTTGCCGGTCTTCAGGTCCACCAGCACCAGGTTCGACTCCCTGTCCTCCAGTACCAGGTCGATCCGGCCCCTTATGTTCAGCCGGTCCAGCCTGCCGGTGAGGGCCTGCTCTCCCGCCAGGAACCTCCATCCGCGGGAGCGGAGGTTCTCGAGGCTTTGAAGGATGACCTCCGTCTGGTTCTCTATGAACATCTCGCACAGGTACTCCGTCCCCAGCAACCCCGGAAGTCCCTTTGACAAGGCTTTCTCCTGAAGGAAGCTCCTTACGTCCCCGGGGCGCGGGCCGAAACCCCAGCGCTCCACTATTCCCTCCACCGCCTCATGGACGATGTTGCCTTTGGTTGCGGGTTCCGGTACGCTGCCGATGTCCTGAGGTTCGGCCCGGTCCAGCTTCCATATCCTCTCCGCGAGGAAAGCGAAGGGACACCTGACGTAGCTCTCCAGCATGGTGGGGGTAAGGGTATCCGAAAGGGGCGGGGCGTCCTCCAGGATACCGTCGTACCTGTCAAAACCATGGAAATCCATGCGCGAGTTCTCCGCCGTCAGTGCCTCTGCGAAAACCGGGCCGTCCGGCAGCTCTCCTTCCAGTGCCCCGGCGGCCCTCAGCTGTCCCGGATGCTCCCCTCCCAGAAGCTGTCCCACGGGAGAGGATGAGGTCCGCCGGAACCACTCGGGATCGGGAACGGAACCATCGAATGGAGCCACCAGCGGGGCTATGAAGGGGGAGGGAGCGATGTCGCCGCCGTCGCTTTCCTGTTCCCTGTATATGATATCCAGGCTCTCTTCGGCGGCCTCCCCGGCCTGCCTCAGCAGCAGTCCGTCCTCCATCTCCCGCTGGGACTTCAGGGAAAGCTGCAGCTTCGTTCTGAGCTCCTCGCTGAGCCTGGGGTCCTCCACCTGCGGCCTCGGGTAGGTTCCCTCCTCCATGTCCATCAGTATCACGCTGCGGTAGGAACAGCCCCTGAGCTTTTCCACCGTCAGCAGATGGAAGCCTTCCGGGTCCGCTTCCCTCAGCACCACCTCGGCCCGCCTGTACTGAAGCTCCAGGGCGGAGGAGAATTCCTCCATGGACATCTCGCGGGAGCACCTGAACTGCCTTGGGTCGAACATGGCCTGCCAGACACGCGGTTGGTGTCCGGTCCTGGCCACCTTCCCGCAGAGGTCCTCCAGAAGTGACAGGTAGCGACCCGGGGAGGCCTTCCCCGGAACGGACCCGAAGAATGTGTCCAGTTCACGCAGCAGGGCTTCCAGACCACCGGGGGGAGCTGCGGAGTACCAGTCCCTCCATCGCTCCCGACCCATCCTCACCCCTTCTTCCTCCAGTATTTCCGCCACCGCCGAAGGGTCGACATCGTACGCTTCCCTCAGCATGCCACGGGACAGGAGACTCTCCAGGTACGAATAGTAGAAATCTCCCTTCAGGAATTCCAGCAGGTCCATGAGGAAGCCGGCCTGGGGCATGCGTGACAGGGGCGTTGTAAGGGGAGCCTTGATCCTGACGCCCTCATGGTGGGCCAATCGGGCCAGGATGCCTCCGCCCTGTTTTCTGCGCGCCACGGCTATTCGGGGGAGGGGGACACCGGCCCCGGCGCTGAGCTCCGATATCCGGTCCAGGGCGGCTCGGCAGCTTCCCATCTCCCCGGTGACCGCTGTTATTCGGAACCCCGGCATGGGGGGTGAGGGCCGGTCCTGGGTCCTCAGCGACTGGAAGAAGGCGGCGAACCTGTTCATGGGCAGCTTCATGCCGGACCTCTCCACCGGGCCTGTTCCCAGTTCCGCAAGGAGCTTTCCTGTCCGCCGGTAGACACCGCTCCACGGCGAGTTCTCAGATACCGGGCTGAACCAGTAGACCCCTTTCGCCCCGGGAAGGAGCCCTCTGATGAATCTGCGCTGGAGAGGATTGAGGTCGTAGAAGCCGTAGAACACGAACACGTCTCCGGCAGGCGGGGGAACATCCCTGTCCATTATCATGTCCCCGCAGCTGGAGTAGCATTCGCTCCTTTCCCGGTGGTAGGAGTGCAGCAGGCGCCCAACCGTTCTTTCGGTGGCTGTCTGTTCCCGGGAGAGAGAAAGGGTGGATATCTCGTAGAGGTCCGGCCTTATGCCGTGCTCGAAGAGGTCCTCGAAGAAAGTGCCCAGGGACAGGGCCGTATCCGGGTTGCCCCGCAGGTCGTACAGAGGCTCGCCGGGCTTCAGTTCGCTCATGGCTTCAAGGGTGAGCAGGGTCCTGTCCGAATGGCTGACGGTCTCCAGGGGCGCCGGAACCTCCCGCAGCTTCTGGGCGAGATGCCTTATGCCGGGCAGGAACCGGATGCCTCCCACCACAGGGCCGGGGGCGTCTTCCAGGACAAGTTCCCTCAGCCTGTCCAGCTGCTCGGCCCCCGCCGCCGTCACCCAGACACTGCCCCCGTCCGGTTCCAGCTGAGAGAGCAGCCGGACAAAGTCCGGCTCCAGGGACCTGTAGTGGCCCTGGAAGAGTTTATTTACAACCATCCGTCCCGTTCCGTTGTATGAGGAAAGCTCCGCACCGAACAATTATCGCACAAACTCTTCTGTTCATCAACGCGGGAAACTGTGGTGGGCTCTGGCTATTCCAGTATGACGGCATTATACTGAACGGCGAAAAAACAGTATCGCCGGGCCGCGGGAAGGAGAAGGAATGACAAGGAAGAGAGGGGTCACCAGAAGGGTCAGGGAGCAGGCCGGCCAGCCTCCCGGCACGCCGCTGTTCATGGGAGAGCGGAAGATGGA
>JAWOBF010000095.1:0-10296 GCA_046498225.1 Candidatus Aegiribacteria sp. | reverse complement strand
TTATTCGTTGAAGATAAATAATTAGTACAATCAAATATCTCCGTATAAAGAATCTTCAAATCTACTTTAAGTTTATTTAAAGCTAGAATCAGATATCATCATTTTATTGTGCTTCAGAAAATTAAATCCCTCCGTCCCTTGAATAACAGTCAGGGTATGCGCAGCACCTGCCCGGGGTAGATCTTGTCCGGACTGTCCAGCATCGGCTTGTTGGCCTTGAAGATCTTCATGTAATCGTTGGGGCTGCCGTAGAACTTCTTGGCGATCGCGGAAAGCGTGTCGCCCTTCTGCACCGTATGAAAACGCGTCTTCGTATGTCCGGCCTTACCCGATTTCGGCAGTGCGCCCTTGACCCTCATCTGGTCGGAGACCCTGCCTATACCCCTGACGTTGCCGGCTACGAGCAGAGCTTTCTCCCGATCTTCCTCGGAAGCGGGGAACCCCTTAACTGTAGCGGTATCATCGTCCACTGACACCTCAAGACCCTTGATACCGATACCGAAATGACCTATGCGTTCCTCGATCTTCTTGGCCATCTCGGCGTTCTGCCCCATCTCCGCCAGTTTCTCGCCGGCTTCCTTCATGAAATCCATAACCCCCATTGCCGCACCGCCCTTCATCAAAAGCCGAAGATACATTCCCCCGGAATTATATAATACACACAGGATTACTTCGACGCAACGAACCTGCGATATATGGCAGGACGGGGCTTTCATGGTTATGTTTTCTTCAGGCGAACAGTTAATCAAACAGAGTGTTGAACCGGGTAACTCCGCGATGTGAAGTTACCGGCGAACAGGAGCCCTTGTATAAGGTATCTTTCCCTGCCGGGAAAAGGGCTCTTCCAGAGCCTGTGCATGGCATGAATGCCGGCTCTTGCGCAGGGAGTGACTCGATCGGGCATAAAGGCGGATCCGCTAATACGTTTACTGGAAGGCATGGCTGCGATAATGGACAATTACGAGAAACTCGGCCTTTTCTATCTGGGCAGGGATTACGATCCCGACAGCGGCAGGGTACTTGAGCGGCCGCTGCTGCTTGCCTCGAAGGAGCTAACTACCCACGCTGTATGCATCGGTATGACCGGAAGCGGCAAGACCGGACTCTGTGTGGGACTCCTGGAGGAGGCTGCCATCGACGGGATACCCTCCATCATAATCGATCCCAAGGGCGATCTCTGCAACCTGATGCTGACCTTCCCGGGCCTGACTCCCGAGGAATTCATCCCCTGGATAAACCATCAGGAGGCGGAGAACAATGGAATGTCCCTGCAGCAGTACGCCGAGTCCCAGGCCCAGCTCTGGAGGAAGGGTCTCGCGAAATGGGGACAGGACCCGTCCAGGATACAGCGATTGAGAGACTCGGCGGATTTTTGTATCTACACACCCGGAAGCACGGCGGGCATGCCTGTCTCAATTCTGAGTTCGCTTTGCGTCCCTCCTCCCGAGATCAGGGATGACAGGGATCTCTTTACTGAAGTCATCGAATCCACCGTTACCAGTCTCCTTACCCTTCTGGACATGGAAGCCGACCCCCTGCAGAGCAGGGAGCACATCCTTCTTTCGAATCTGTTCAAGAACTCCTGGGAGGAAGGCAGGGATGTGGACCTGGGCATGATGATAGGAATGATCCAGAACCCGCCCTTCAAGAGGATAGGCGTAATGGACATGGAGTCTTTCTATCCGAAGAGGGAAAGGTCCAAGCTGGCCATGAGAATAAACAACCTTCTGGCAGCTCCGGGATTCGAGACCTGGCTGGAGGGGGAGCCTCTGAACATCGACCGCTTCCTCTTCACCCCTGAGGGGAAGCCGAAGGTCTCCATCTTTTCCATCGCCCATCTCAGCGAGGCCCAGAGGATGTTCACGGTCTCCCTGCTTCTGACCCAGCTGGTGAACTGGATGAGGACCCAGCCTGGAACATCCAGCCTCCGGGCGATATGCTACATGGACGAGATATTCGGCTATTTCCCGCCGGTGGCCAACCCGCCGTCCAAGAAACCCCTGCTCACCCTCCTGAAACAGGCCAGGGCCTACGGACTGGGAATGGTCCTGACCACTCAGAACCCGGTGGACCTGGACTACAAGGGTCTTTCCAATACAGGCACATGGTTCATAGGCCGTCTTCAGACACAGCAGGACCAGGACAGGATAATCGACGGTCTCAAGGATACCGAGAGCGTAATGGGCAGTGATCTGAGTCTCAAAGCGCTCAGGGAAATAATCGGAAAGCTGGACAAGAGAGTATTCCTGCTGAACAGCGTACATCGTGACCACTCCCAGGTGTTCAACACTCGATGGGTTCTATCGTACCTGAGGGGGCCGCTTACCCGGGAGCAGATAAAGTCCCTGTCAGGTAATCACGCCGAACCATCGGCAACTGGCATATCCTCAACCCCGTCCCCTCCTCCCCCTGTATCGGAAGACACCGCGACAAGAGTAGACCCCCCTGTTATTCCTTCCCATCTGATGCCGGGATTCCTTCCTCTGCAGGAACGTAGTACCGGAACAGAAGGACCGGTCTACCGGCTGGCGGCCTGGGGCCTTGGCACGGTGTACTACCTGGACACACGAAAAGGCATCTCCTCAAAAAGCGATGTGAACCTGCTGAGAATCCTGGACCCGGAAGACCCGTTACCCTCCTGGGAGGATGCTGTGGCAACTGACCTGGACTTTGATGACCTTCTTTCCGAACCCCGGGCGAATTCCACCTTCACCGAACCCCCTCCCTACCTCTCCGATAAAAAGATTGTCAAAGCCTGGGAGCGGACGCTCAAGGACTGGGTCTACAGGAACCGGACGCTGGACCTTCTGAAGAGTCCCTCAGTCGGTATCCTCTCCTCCCCCGGTGAAGAGGAGCGGGATTTCAGGATAAGGCTCCAGACGGCGGCGCACGAGAAGCGTGATGAACTGATGGAGAAACTGAAAGCCGATTACGGCAGGAAGATAGAATCCCTGGAAAACAAGATATTCACCGCCGAGCAGAGGCTGGAAAAGGAAAAGGAGCAGCAGAAGCACCATAAGGTCCAGACCACCATTTCCCTGGGAGCTACAGTTCTCGGAGCTCTACTCGGAGGAGGACGGTCTTCCGTGGGTCGGGCCACCACCTCGGCACGAAGCGCCAGCAGGGCCCTCAGAGAAAAGCAGGACGTTGAACTGGCCAGGGATAAACTGGAAAGGCTCAGGGGCGACCTGGAGGAGCTGAACGAACAGATGACCCGAGAGCTGGAGGAGATAAAGAACTCATTCAATCCGTCCGAGGAGGAACTGGAAACCGTGAGCATAAAGCCTCTAAAGAAGAACATCACAATTCAGCGGATGCTGATAGTGTGGGCTCCGTTCCCTGGAAAGTCCAAGGAACAGGTGAAGTAATTTAACGGAATACAGATAGAGTAGAGCAAATCTCAGTAAACTTATTGATACAATGTCACCTGCGGAACATCACATGACCTCCGGCGGACAGCTTATGGGGGTACGAAATTGAACCGATGCTTCACCAGAAAAGGTTCACCTGCGTCTCCAGCATGGAACGGTATTTTGCCGGAAACTCACAGATACCCTGGAGCGGTGATTCCACGGGAGAATCATGGCAGCTTACCGGATTTATTGACTTGACACCTCCCCCGTCTTATTCTGTTTACGACACTAGAACCTTTGTAAATACTGAACGGGGGGGGATTTCATGATATCACTGCTGATTTGTCTATCCCTGGTCCTGAGCACGGCCGGGGCCGGAACCTCCTCTATCCAGGGCTTCGTACATGATGTAAACGGGAATCCGGCAGACGGTGTCACCGTGACAACGGATGACGGCCATGCCTGTACCACTGATGAGGAGGGCTGGTACCGTATACCCCTTGAACCCGGTGTTTACGACATCTATACCGAGATTACCGGCAGCCTCCGGAACGGGAGGAACGGGGTCGTGGTGATGGAGGATGAAGTCACCAGAGTGGACCTGACCCTGTCAAATAACTGGTCTTCGGTTACTTCCGCATCCGCAGCAGTCGAATCTCGGCATACGCGCCCCGACCATCTTCTAGTAGCGGACGGACCGCAGGACCTTCAGATGAGCGTGCCCGGGGTATTGGACAACGGGCTTCGGAACGGGAGCCTCAAGTTCCTCGGCGGCGGAGTATCCAATCCAAATTACGAGCTGGTCGGTACTTTAAACGCATCCATTCCGGACAACCTCCACATTCGCGGCGGGCGTCGCGGGGAGATCCTCTACACTATGGATGGCTGCGGTATGACCGAACCTCTATCCCGCGCCTTCATCGGCACCCTGCCCCTTACCTCTATAATGGAGATGAAGACCCATGCCGGGGTGTACGACGCCAGGTACGGTGATTTCCTCTCAGGAATCGTTGAGATGGAGACCGGGACGGGCGGCGAGGAGTACACAGGAGAGATCCGCGCGGAGTTCAACGACTGGCATGCGATCGGCCTTGACGAGGCCGGGACCTGGGGAGGCCATTCAGAAACAGCCCTCTATCCGTGGGATTCCTGGCGCTGGAGCAACGTCACGCCTTTCAACGACGCCAGGCTGGAATTGGGCGGCACGGTGGCCGGTCCGGAACCTGTATCAAACTATCTTCTGCCGGCGGCAGGTCTGGATGTTCCCGGACAGTTCAGCATGTTCCTTGACGGGGAGTTCCTGAGGACAGGAGGCGGTAGGGACAACAGGTACGGCTGGGGTTTCGACGACTGGAGCGAGACCTATAGAGGATTCCTGAAACTCTCCTACAAACCCGGGGAGACCAAGGAGATAGATCTGCTCACTTCATTCAAGGAACGGTCCGCCGGCTGGTTCGGTGTGGGTGACTACTGGTCCTGGAGCCGGTACGAGGACCCCTACATCTTTGAGGGGGACACCCTGTCCCCTGAAGGAGACATCCTCTACGCCCTGCCCGAAAGGACATGGAGCAACAGCCACATCGGCGCAAGGATAGATCACTCCTTCAGCGAACTGACATCCATCACCTTGGGTTTTTCGCAGAAGAGGGCAGAATACTTTCACAGGATATACAATGATCCCGGATCCACGGACCCCATGAGGCAGACCGAGTGGCTTGGCCAGGACTGGGGACCGGAGGACTGGGAGGATTACCAGACCGGCATAACTACGGACGGTGAAGGTTTCGTAAGGGAAGGAACCAGCCGGTTCCCATGGATGGAACGGCAGAGTACCACCAACTCCGTGGATCTGAGAACGGAGACGATTGCCTGGGAGCAGCACGACCTGAGCTGGGGTCTGCAGGCGGATTTCCACGATGTCTTCGAGTATACCGTGATAGTGGATGGAAGTGACCAGGTTCACCAGAACACTTTCGACGAGAGCCCCTTCTCAGGTGGAGTGTACTTCCAGGACAGGATCGAATTCCAGGACGGAATGGTCTTCTCGGGTGGGCTCAGACTGGACTATTTCGACCCGAACTACGACAGGGCGACCGATCCCCTCAACATCCCTTCTCCGCCTACTCTTCAGAACAGAGTGCTGAATTTCATAGAAGCGCCCCCGAAATACTCCCTTAATCCAAGACTGAGCTTCATGATGCCGATCACTGACAGGAGTTCGATGCGCACCGCCTACGGGATGTACTCACAGATACCCGAACTGAGATATCTCTATCACAGGGAGGACAACAGCTACACCAGCGACTCCGTTACCGTGGAGGACATTCCTCTCGGCGGCAATCCCGACCTTGATTTCCAGAAGAGCACCATGTACGAACTGGGATTCACATACGCTGTTACGGATCGGATCACACTGGACCTCGCCGGCTACTTCAGAGAGATCTCAAACCTTGTGGAGACTGATTTCTTCAGCTATCCGGTTATCGGTCAGTACGCCCGGTTCACAAGTACCGGAACCGCTGACAGCAGAGGACTGGAAGCTTCCATGGCCGGAAGGGACCTCGGCTTCCTTTCATGGAAGGCCGAGTATACACTGTCCAGGGCAACCGGCTCGTCCTCTCATCCCCTTCAGAACTATCTCTACTATCTGGGCGGCTACCAGAACAACGACGGCCGGCAGTACCTCGACTGGGACCAGAGGCACACCCTGAACCTGTCGCTCTTCATGGAAATTCCCAGGGGGAGGGGCCTTCGGATAGGCGGCGTCCCGGTAACCCAGGGGCTCGGGATCGGTCTGGAATGGGAGTACGGCAGCGGTTTCCCGTACACCTATTACAAACAGGTTGAATTCGTGGAGCCCAACACCAGGAGATATCCGGCGACGAATACCGCGAACCTGAAAGTGGTAAAGGAGTTATGGCTGGAACACTTCTCCATGGACCTATGGTGTGAGGTCAGCAACCTGTTCAACGGTCATGACATCGTGGATATACAGAACATACCGTGGTACCACTCCTGGGAGATGGCAGGGCAAAACTACGATGACGATGAGGAGCGGGGTGATCCCACCGGACCTATGAACAACCCCTATGCCTTCGGCGCTCCCCGTTTCTTCAGGTTCGGCCTGGGCCTTAACTGGTAACCGGCGGAGAGCCTGATTTCGTCAAACCAGCGGAACCGCGGTTCAGACACCATTCTGCCCGTGAATTCCTCTTACCGGTCTTCAATATAGCCGGGGCGCATCAGCCACGCGGATGTTGAGGAACTGCCTCGGGCTCAGTCCCTTCGGGAGCGGGGAAGTTTCTCGAGAAGAACTTCCATGATAGGATCTATCTCTTTCGTAAGCGTTCTTGCCATGAAGACTCTCTCGTAGCCCGCTCCGGGCCCCCTGCTCATAAAGACCGATACTGTCGCGGGAGAACCCTCCATCACCCTGCTTCCAGGGGCGTTGTGTTCCAGAACGGCTATTTTGAAAAGACAGCCCTGCTCATCGGGGGTTATGTCTTCCAGTCGTCTGCTGGATTCCTCTTCCGACAGCTTCGGAACCTTTACCCATTTCAGCTGGCCATTATTCTCAAGCACAAGTTTCTCGCCGGAGGCAACCTTCAGCTCTCGGTAGAGGAAAATCGCTACCGAGGCGACAGCCAGGAAAGCGGCCGCGGCTATGACAGGCTGACCGGCAGCGATTCCCGCCGCGGTAATTAAAGGAACGGCTATCACGCTGACCAGAAATAACAATCGCTGACGCGGCCTCGGCCTCGAAGCGAAAATCAGTTTCCCATCTTCGTAGTCCAGTCTGTATCCAAATCCCTGCATATCGAATTACCCCCTCCTCCGCATATGATTTCCGGATAATGCCATTGGATCGTGTTCACTGATCTGCCTGACTCTGCTAAGTAGCATATCCGGATCAATCTACCCGGTCAATGTATTGACTGCCCATCGATCATTGCGTCCGGCGGTAAGGAGCGCAGATCATATCTTTCTATAATCCCAGCAGCTCCTCAAACTCCCTCAACGCACCCTCGTCCGGATCCAACTGCCAGTCCGATGAAAGCACCCTTTTGAATTCCTTTCTTCCCTTCTCTTTGTCGGGCAGTATCTCTATAAACCTCTTGTAGAGGTCAGGTGATATCCTGTACATCTTGAGGAGTCCCTCTTCCGAATACTTGATATCATCTATGTTTATTGGATCAAACATGCATTTCTGGGCCATGAGCGGACAGGTAACGGTCTGCCTGGTTATGCCGAACTCAAAGAATTTTTTGCACATGGCGCAGTGATATCTGCCCATGGGCCTCTCACCTATGATATCCATCTCATCCAGTGCGAACTCCTGCTTTATATCCAGGCGCTCTCTCAGTATCTCCAGCGCCTCGGTCAGTATTAAAAAGAGCTGCTCCTTGTTCCATATCCTTTTCATGTCTGTCAGCACAAGTGTTATAAGGTCTTCATTGACCCTCTGAGCTGTTTCCGAACCACTGGTAAAGATCACAAAGCTCTTTACGGTCTGCAGGGGGTTCCTGGTACAGTCAATTCTCCAGTCCTTCAGGAAATCAAGATAGATCCGAACCCATTCTTTTCCGATACCTGCCGGTTCTCCGACCATGGCCGCCATTACCTTCTGAGGCAGCTTGGGATAGAATAGACCCATCTTCTCCACCCATACGGCCGATTCTGGTGAAATGTTCTCTATTGCTATCGGGGTATTAACACACATCTTTGTCATATAAGGGCATACCGGTTCGCCTATCCTGAAGAGTTTTTTACAGGTTACACACCAGTACCTGCCCGATTCCGAACTGCTGCCCTTGTCAAGTTTCCGGATCTTCTCCATTATCATTTTCTTTCTGTCATACATTTCCTTTTCTCCTTTGTCGTTCGATGGACAATAGAACACTGGATTTCTCGCCATCCGGGATATGCTCTGCGACTTTGTTTCGAAACCTGAGTTCTTCATCCAGTTTCGTCATTTCAGTACCTGCTCACATGATACCGAAGCGAATCCAACCGGTCAACGAGCCATGAACCTGCGGAGAGAGACCGGGCTAACCTTTCTTACCTTTAGCCGTTTTTTGACAGAATATCGACAAGGATCACAGCACAGGCGGATACAGCTTCAATCTGAGAATGGCGGAAGCCCTGGAAGAAGCCGGTCAAGCGGTGGGAGGTGTACGGTACGGCTGTCGTGGAAGTCCACCTATGCCCTCCAGGTGAAAGACCCCGTATCGAAAGCAATGGTTCATCATAAATTTGTGAGTGTCGAACCTTACAGGTATCTTCGAGCAGAATAATAAGGGAGACTGCTCATAGCTCATCCGGTTGCTATCATGCGTCGAGTTTGAGGATTGAGCATTCAGATTTCATTGCAGAGAGGATCGAAAATGACCGTTGCACTTTCAAATGCATGCGTATTGATCTCATTGCTTGCAGCATCACCGCAGTCATCGGCCCTGAGCAAAGCGGAGATTATCTTCCATTCCTGTCTGAACAGGCACCTGGAGACCATCAACGCCGAACCGGTTTCCAGGCAGGGGTACACACTTGGTTTCGCCGACCTGAATAAAGACGGCATCCCGGACGCGATAGCCCTCATGGGCGCCGGTACAGAGTGGGTGGGCTCCGGAGGAGCGGCTCTTTTCGTTTTCAAAGGAGAGGACAGGGGCTTCAGTTTCACAGGGATGAGCACCCAGGCCGGCGCACCGATACTTGCCAGGGACGGCGACGGGAACTGGATGGACATATTGGTATACACATCCGGCGGAGGATATCCTTCGGGATACAGGCTGCTGGTTTTCGATGGAGAAACCTATCCCCTTAACTCCTCGGTGCAGCCGGAAACCGATCTTTTCGAAACAGACACCGTCATAATCCCCGGCGAATGAGATCCAACCGGACAGACCCCGCGTGAAAAACGTCAGGCGCCCATAGGTCCCCTCGTCAGGGTGACTAATGTGGAAGCGTAAGTAACGTCGAACTTCCTCGAGAGAGTGGGGATGAAACTGCTCTCCTCTGTAAAGGAAGGAAACGATATGGGGGTCGCCTCGAGATGAAGAACACAGGTGTTCTGATGTTCGGTGTACACATAAACTTGACATACTATTAACTTAATATTAGTATTTACTCGCCGGGACTGATCCGGTTCAGCATTTGGACGGGAGGCGTATGAATGGGTAGATCGAAAAACGCGACTGACGATAATTCGCACGAAGGAAAGAGCGAAATCGCCGACAGGAAGTTCAGGAAGGAGCTGAGCGCAGGGACCACGGCCCTTGCGCTGCTGAGCATTCTCAGTTCCGCCAGTGAACCGATGTACGGGTATCAGATAGCGAAGCTGATGGAAGAGGAGGAGGACCGGAAAACCCCGCTGATCAAGCACGGGGCGCTCTATCCGGTCCTCAGGTCCCTGGAGGGCAACGATCTCCTGACCAGCATGGTAGAGCCTTCCGTAACCGGTCCACCCAGACGTTACTACAGCATAACCGAGGATGGGCAGAGAGCGCTGGAACGATGGAGAAAGATCTGGAAAAGGACCTGCAGTCTGATGGACAGGATACTTGGAGGTGCGATCAATGATTAAGCTGCTGGAAGACTATCTGAACGCTTTCAGGGATGAACTCAGGGGAGCTGACCGCGCGGTGGTCCAGGACGCTCTGTCTGATGCCGAGGATCACCTTTCCACTGCCATAGAGGAAGAAATCTCAAGGAATCCCGAGGAAACAGAGGAAGATGCCGCAAGAAGCGCCATAGCGCGGTACGGTGAGCCATCGGAAGTGGCCGAGCATTACCGCAAGGTAGAGAAGTACACACAGCCCGTACTCGCGCCGGACAGGGGTCCCGGAAAATACTCCTTCTTCGGGGTCATGGCGGACCCTTCCGCCTGGGCTTCACTCCTCTACATGATCCTCTCGATGGCTACCGGAATAGTCTATTTCACCTGGGC
>JAWOBF010000018.1:0-21072 GCA_046498225.1 Candidatus Aegiribacteria sp. | reverse complement strand
GAACCGACCCAGGTCCTCCAGCCGGTGGGCTGGCCCATTAACATGCCCAGCACCGGTACCAGCAGGACGTAGAGCCCGGTTATGAAACCCGCATTCCCCGCGGTTGTGTACACCAGCCCGGTCTGCTGAAGAGAAGCGCCCGCGAACAGCACCAGCCCGGCCATGGCGCCGTCCCTGACCGGGAACCCGCTGAACGGCCGGGAGTAACGCCTTGCCCTTAACGCCAGCACCGGCAGAATCGCTGCCGCTCCCAGGGAAAACCGTATCCCGTTGAACAAAAATGGTCCCATATGCTCCATACCGGCCCTCTGGGCAACGAAGGCGAACCCCCAGATAGCGGCTGTCAGCAGCAGGAGCAGGTCGGGCACTATCTTTTTTTCTGAAATCGCGCTGGCCTTTCCGAAGGATGAGGGTTCCTCACAGGGGTTGACATGACGGGCTAATATGCAATTATGAGGCAGCGGAGTAAAACCTAAAACCTGGGTTATGATTCCGCGCATCTTATCAAAAACCAGTCGGCAAATGGAAACTCTTCAGAAAAGAGAGAAAATGATAAACTATCTGTATGTTGATAAGCTGGAGGACCTGCGTGAATACACTTCCCTCAACGAGCTGGCCGAATTCCTCCATTCGGCCCTCATTCCCTACGAAGACCCTGTCGATGAGATAATGAGCGGGCTCGAGTACGCCTTTTCCGAGGCGGAGGGGAAGGGCGGCTTCATTCTACTGGCCAGGGAGGATAATACCACCGTAGGCGCCCTGGTCATGCTCAGGACGGGAATGTCAGGCTACGTTCCTCCGAACATTCTTCTCTACATTGCCGTTGACCCTTCCCACCGCGGGCAGGGTATCGGTGGCACGCTGATAAAGGAAGCTTTCAAAAGGGCCCGGGGTGATATCAAGCTGCATGTGGAGTACGACAATCCTGCGAAAAGGCTGTACGAGAGGATGGGTTTCGAATCGAAATACGCCGAGATGCGGTACAGCAGATGAACAGGATTCTTATCGACAGCGAAGCCATCAGGGACAATTACCTGAAGGTCAAAAGCTGGTTGAACGACCACGGCGCCACCCTCACTGTGGTCACAAAAGCACTGTGCGGACACCTGGAAACCATAAGGGCTCTCTCTGAAATGGGTGTTTCCTCCATAGCCGACTCCAGGCTTCAGAACCTGCGGGACATATCCGACCAGAAACTGGATTTCGAGAAGTGGTTCCTGCGTCCCCCCTCTCAGTCACAGCTGGACCAGGTGGTGGACCTCACCGACGTGTCCCTGAACACGGAACTCGGGACGGTGAAGAAACTGAACGAAGTTGCCGGCAGCCAGGGGAAGGTCCACAAGGTGATACTTATGATCGAGCTGGGCGACCTGAGGGAGGGTATTCTTCCCGGGGCCCTGGTGAAGCTGTACAACGAGATATTCCATCTGAAGAACATCAAGGTACTGGGAATAGGCGCCAATCTGGGATGCTTCTCCGGCACCATTCCATCGGTGGACCAGCTGATGCAGCTTATCCTTTACCGTGAGCTGCTGGAATTGAAGTTTCAGAAGAGTCTTCCGGTCATATCCGCCGGTTCCAGTGTGGTCCTTCCCTTCCTTCTGGAGGGACGGGTTCCCTCCGCCATCAATCATTTCAGGGTTGGGGAAGCTATCCTTCTGGGAACGGACCTGATAAACGGTGGAACCATCTACGGGCTCAGGGATGACGGTTTCATCCTGGAGGCGGAGATAATCGAGATGAAGGAGAAGAGCCTGACCCCCTCCGGCGAGACCCTGGACGATATCGCCCCTTTCCCCACGGGAGACGAGGGCAACGGGGAGGAGACCACCCCCGGCCAGAGGGGCTACAGGGCCGTGGTGACCGTGGGCGGCCTGGATACGGACATATCGGGACTGAAACCGGTGAACAGCGAGTACGGAATAGCCGGCGCCAGCAGCGACGTGACGGTACTCAATCTCGGCGACAACCCGGAAGGGCTGAAGACCGGCGACACCGTATGCTTCAAGATGGGCTACTCCACAATGGTGCGGCTTATGAACAATTCCTACACAGAGAGGCTTATGCGGGACTCCATCAGCTGACAGCTTCCCCCGTATTCCCGTTTCTGTAATCTTCGACCAAAGACACTTGACGATCTTCAAATGTTCATTATTCTCTATGTGCAGTTTGCATATAGATGGAGGATACACATGCCAGGCAGAAGAAGAAGAGGCCGTGACGGCGGTTGCCGCAGGAGGATAAACAGGTTCCTCGAACCCTGCCTGCTCCTGCTGCTGCACGGCGGGGAGTCCCACGGTTACCAGCTGCTGGAGAACCTGGAAAAGTTCGGTTTCAGTGAAACTCCGGCGGACTCCAGCACCATCTACAGGATACTTCGAAGCCTCGAGGAGAGGGGCTTTGTCACTTCCAGATGGTCGGAGGGCGATTCGGGCCCGGCCAGGAGGGTCTATTGCCTTTCCCCCAGGGGAGACAGTTATCTGCAGGTATGGGTAGAGGACCTTCGGGAGACCGACCGGATCCTGCACCGATTCTTCAGCGAATACAGGGATCATATGGAACTGCACCACAGTGATGAACAGATCGGACAGTAAAGAAAGGAGATATCGTCATGCCAGCTGGAGATGGAACGGGACCGAGAGGTGAAGGGCCCCTTACGGGAAGAGCTATGGGAAGGTGCGCGGGATATTCCGATGGAGGGTACGCGACGGCTCCCGGAAGGGGAGGAGGATACGGCTGCTACGGAAGGAGGGTCGGCGGAGGCAGAGGTTTCCGCAACAGGTTCTACGAAACGGGACTGCCCTACTGGAGAAGGCTCCCCCGGGAGCAGGAGCCCGCGTTCCGGCCGGCCCCGACGGAAACCGAGTCCCTGAGAGGTCAGATCCAGTTCGTATCGGACACAATCGAACGGCTGGCAGACCGTGTGGAACAGCTTCTCAGAAGAAAAAAGGAGACGGAATAACAGATGAAAGTAATAGTCAGTTCATCCGGAAGAGACCTTGATTCTCCCGTCAGCCAGGTGTTCGGCAGGGCGGAGTACTACATTCTGGCGGATACCGACGACCTCGAGCATGAAGCGCTGGAAAACCCGGCCACGGGCCAGAGCAGCGGGGCCGGAGTAATGGCGGCCCAGTTCGTTCTGGAACAGGCACCCGGGGCTCTGATATCGGCAAATATCGGCCCAAACGCCTTTCAGGTGCTGTCCGCCGGCTCCGTTGAATGCTTCGCCGCTCCCGAGGGTACGGTGAAGGAAGCTGTGGAGGCTTTTGCGAGGGGGGAGCTTGCGTCCCTCAGCTCGCCGAACGCCCGGTCGCACTCCGGTTCGGCTGGAAGAACCGGCGGCGGTGAACCCAGGGCCGGTTCGGGGGATGACCTGGAGAAGCTCGCCCTGCAGCTCCGGGACCTTAGGAGCCAGGTGGCCGAAATTGTGAAGCAGATCGACAGTCTGACGAAGGAGCAGTGAATGAGAATTGCAGTATCATCGGATACGGACAGGAACCTGGACAGCTCTGTCAGCCACCACTTCGGAAGATGTCCGTACTTCACCGTAGTGGACGTTGACAACGGTTCCATTGAAAGCTTTCAGGTTGTGGAAAACCCTTTCTATAGCTCCCATGCCCCGGGACAGGTGCCCTCCCTTATTCGGGAGCTGGAAGCGGATATAATGATAGCCGGCGGCATGGGAAGAAGGGCTATCGCCATGTTCCAGGACTACGGGATAGACTGCGCGACAGGCGCCTCCGGAACCGTCAGAACGGCGGTTGACAGCTTTCTCTCCGGCGGACTGACTGATGCTTCGCCCTGCAGGGAAAGCGTTCAGCACGCACGTCGGGACTCCCGGTACGAGAAGGAGGACCCTGCGGATCGACTGAAGGAGGAGGCGGCTGCCCTTCTGGAGCAGCTTGACGACGTGATAGTAAGGCTTCCGGACAGGAAAGATCGATAGAAGGGAGGTGTCAGAATGAACGGACGAGGAAGAGGAAGGAATTCTTCAGATACCGGCGGCAGGGGCCGCGGGGGCGGCCCCCTGGCCGCGGGCCCCGGCGGAGACTGCGTATGCCCGTCCTGCGGGCACAGGCAGAAGCATACCGTTGGAAAACCGTGCAACACCCTCGAGTGCCCCAAGTGCGGCACAAGGCTGACACGGGAATAGGCTGCGGAGGTGGTTATAGCGGTAGCCAGCGGCAAGGGCGGCACCGGAAAGACCACGGTGGCGGTAAGCCTTGCGCTGGCAGCTTCAGAGAACGCTTCCGAAAACCCGCTGCTGCTTGACTGCGACGTTGAGGAACCCAACTGCGGACTTTTTCTGGACGTGGAGTACTCACTGCAGAAGGAAACCGGTGTGGCTGTGCCCATGGTGGACGCAGACAACTGCGACTTCTGCGGAAAATGCTCGGAAGTGTGCGTATGGAACGCCATAGCCGTAGCCGGAGAAAAGGTCCTGGTGTTCAGGGACCTCTGTCATGGATGCGGAAGCTGCTCGCTCTCATGTCCCAGGCGGGCCATCAGCGAGATAACCCACATGACCGGAATTATTCAGGGGGGCAGTGACGGAAATATTGATTTCGCCAGAGGTGTTCTGAACGTGGGACAGGCGATGCCGGTGCCGGTCATCTCAGCTCTTCTTCGGGAGTACCTTCCCGTGTCCGCTAACAGGACGGTGATCATTGACTCTTCCCCCGGCACATCCTGCCCCGTAGTGGAGGCTGTCGGGGTCGGCGATTTCGTAGTCCTGGTAACGGAACCCACCCCTTTCGGTCTTCACGATCTCAGGGCGGCGGTAGATGTGGTAGTGGGTGAACTCGGACTTCCCGCCGGTGTAATAATAAACCGTGACGGCATAGGGAACGATGATGTGGAAACCTTCTGCCGGAGAAGGGACCTTCCCGTTCTGGGCCGTATACCGATGGACCGGAGGATAGCCACGCTCCTTTCGGAGGGCACCCCCCTTACAGAGGGAATGCCCGAATACGGGGACCTTTTCCGTGAGGTATTGGCTTTCATCGAAGGGAGAACTCGAGTGTGAGGCAGATAGTCATACTAAGCGGCAAGGGAGGCACCGGAAAAACCACTCTGACAGCCGCGCTGGCCCATCTGGCTTCCAGGAAGATGTCACTGGTACTCGCGGACGCCGATGTGGACGCGGCGAACCTGGAACTCATTCTCAGCCCCGACCGGCTGGAGGAGTATGAGTTCATCGGAGGCTACAAGGCCAGGATACTGCACGAACGCTGTACCGGCTGCGGCATATGCATGGAGGTCTGCAGGTTCGGAGCGGTGGTCATTTCCGATAACCCCGAGAAGCACTATTCCATCGACTCGATCAGCTGCGAGGGGTGCAACTCCTGCCTGTATCAGTGCCCTGAGCAAGCTATCGAGAGCAGTCGTACCCGGGCAGGTACGTGGTTTCGTTCCAGCTCCTCCTGCGGCCCGCTTTTCCATGCGGAGATGAAGGCGGGAGAGGAGAACTCCGGCAAGCTGGTATCAACGGTCAAAAAGGCGGCGGAGAAGGAATGCGGGTCTCTTGAATGCGATCTGCTGATGGTGGACGGGCCTCCCGGAATAGGTTGTCCGGTGATAGCAGCCTGCGCCGGGGCTGACCTTGCGCTGATATCCACCGAACCGGGTGTTTCCGCCATACACGATCTTCGAAGGATACTTCAGACCGTGGACCATTTCGGAGTCAGGTCCGCGGTATGTGTCAACAAAAGCGATATCAACAGCTCACGGACGCTTGAGATCGAGAGCTTCTGCTCAAGTGAGAGCATTCCGCTGCTCGGGAGAATCCCATACGACAGAACCGTGACCCGGGCCATGGCCCGGGGCCGGTCGGTGACCGAATTCGATCCCGACTGTCCCGCATCCGTCGCGGCAGAAAGGATATGGAACAGGCTCGCCTCACTCATATGACCCCTTGAATATGGCTCCGGCCGCACCATCGTCCGGAGTTCTAATGCGGTGTTGACCTTTATTGCAGTAGTTGCATATGTTTTATAGGTAAATTTTCAATATAGGGGTTAATAATGACAACAGGATCCGAGGCCGTACTTACCGCTGGAAGACTGTCCACAAACGTCTCCTCACAGGAGGATCCCGAGCAGAGAGTGGCTGCTCTGGCGAAATTCATCTCCGGCTACGAGCCCGAAGTCATAGGTCCGGTACTGGGCATCGCGGTGGGGGATGCGTGCAGCAGGATCGAGTTCGGCCTCACTTTTCTCTCCCTGATAAACAGAGACCTGCTGCAGAGTACACTTCCCGACTGGGACTGGCGGGGGCTGGACAACTACTTTCGCAAGTCGAAGCTGGATGACACCTGGAGGCTGTTCAGCAGGCTGTCTCCAGAGGAGGCGGAGTATGTTACCGCCAAGACGTCCATGCTTATCGAAGTCATGTATATACTAATCGAGGATGATCTTCTCGACCCCGGGTCCGACATGGAATGCACAGGCGCGGATATAGCGCTGAAGGTCATGGGGGAAGCCGGAAGCGGAGAACAGAATTTCCGTCTGTCCCTGAGTTCCTATCCCATGGCCATCAGGAAATTCATGAAGGACATTCTTACGGAGCTGGATTTTATTGAGAAGTCCCCCGGCATCTGGAATTTTTTCATCAGTCCCGCTTCCCTGAAGAAATACTCCGCCGGCGGCAACCTTGCCGCCCACATGGGTACCGGGCAGATGTCCCAGGCCATGGCCCAGAGGAACGCGGAGAACCTGGTGAAGAGACTGGAACTTCTGGTCAAGGTCCTTCAGATGTTCCCTTCGGGGCATCCCTCCATCGATCCCTCCACCGAATCATTCGTAAGCGTCCTGTCCAGGTTCCACAAGGACAACGAACAGGTAACCATTTCGGTCATGGGCGACTCCGTCATGGTTAACGACGTCAGCATCGACAAGAAGACCACCGACATCAGAAATTTCATACGGTCCTTCACCGAAAGGAAGATGAGCAGCCTTACCTTCGCCCCGGAGACGTCCGCCGAGGATGTAAAGACCTTCGCCAGACTGTTCAACCGACCTCCTTCCTACATATCGGAACATGGAGGCATGGGCAGGCTGGTGGAGTTGAGGGATCTGTCTTCAATATCCATCAACAGGTTCCATTACCAGCTCATCTCCGGTGACGGTGACACTGACCAGTCCCTCTCCAGAAGCGATGTAACCGTAGAGGACGCCATATTCTCCGAGCTCATAGACAGGCTGGAGAGAGGGGACAGCATCGATAATCTGCCCGGGAACAAGATAGGTGATGCCCTGAAATCAGTGCTCGCGGCGGCCAGGGAGGACCGCGAGGAGCAGAGGGGAATGATAGCCAGATTCGTCACCGCGCTTGACCCGACCCTCCTCGAACGGGGCCTTCTGTCCAATCCCGCCATTCAGAAGGGAATGGCCTGGAAGGCAGTAAGGAGGATGATAGACAGCCTGTTGAACAGTCTCTCCTCGCCGGACCCCGATGTAAGGCATGAGGCGCTGGGCAAGCTCAAGGACATGGCCATGCTGGCCGTGGAGCGGGGCAAGGAGAACTCAACCATCCAGATAGTGGAGCGGGTGACCCTGCTCATGAAAAGGGAGCAGGACCCGGATGCCCTCTACAGGGGAGTCATTCTGGTTTCCTCCCTTGTCGAGGTATTGCTTGCCCGGGGCATGATATCCATAGCCCTGGAGGCGGGGAGGACGCTTCATAATCTGCAGTCCATGAAATTCCCCCGGCTGGAGCTGGAAGCCGCCAGGAAGAGGGCCCTGTCCGAAGCCCGCCGAAGGCTGGATACTATCGATGGGGCGGAGGTCCTGGTCCAGAAGTTGCTTTCCGAGGATGTGTCCGTTGCCGGCGAAGCCCAGAGGCTGGCAATGATCCTTCCCCCGGACAACCTGGTCTCACAGCTGATGCATGTCTTCCACGAAGACAATAGAAGGCTCCGCTCCAAGGCTTTCCAGGCCCTTTTAAGGCTGGGCAGGAGGGGCCTGACCTCGATACACGGGAAGCTCAAGGAAGTGGTTACGGGCTTTGACCCCAACTTGGACGAGGCTTCGGGCTCCCTGCCGGATTCCGACTGGTTCCTGGCGCGCAATATGATACAGATACTTCGGGAGATCGGTTCTCCCGACAGCGAGTCGGTCCTGGCGGATCTCTGCAGGGTATCGGACAGCAGGATAAGGCGGGAATGCCTTCTGGCCCTGGTGAAGGTGTCGCTCACCACCGCGGAGAGCCTGTCCCTGCAGCTGGTGCTGGACAGGTCGAAGGATGTGGCGGAGATAGCCCTGGACATAATCACAAAGCAGGCCTCCAATAACCCGGCTTTCGTTCCCAGGATCATAGAGGCCTTCCGCAGGAACACCTCCATACGTAGAGAGATACTGGAATCCCTCAGTATCCTGGGCAAGCACAGGCAGGTTATTGAATTCCTGTCCGAATGCCTTGAAAAGGGACCATCCGGCATTCTCTTCGATGACCCTGAAATGCTAGCCGAAACGTTCCGAATAATGAGACGGTACGGGACCGACACTGAACTTCCGGTGCTGGAGAACCTGCGTGATGAAGTGGAAGGAGGACTGTTCAAGAAGAGCAAGATAGACAGAGAGCTGGTCTCGCAGCTGAAGGAGACCATTGAAGCTCTGAAACTCTCCACCAGTGTCATAGAAAGCGGCGACAGCGGAAAGCCCGGCAATGAAAGGAAACGTCAGAAAAGGCGGGCAGATGAGCTGAAGTACCCGTCGGGAGACGACGAGATAACCATCCTGGGCCCCGATTTCCAGGGACGCACCTGAATTCATTAACTTATTTGACCGATTATATATCTATCGTATATGGTATAATGTCAATCAACACAATAACAGAGTTTGCCCTTTCCGGTCAGACTTCAAGATGTTATAAACTGGCACTGTTGGCTGACTGCTCAGGACTGCTGTATCTGGTGAGTTTTTAGATCTTCGTACCGCCTCGCAGAGAGCAGGGATTCTATCAGTTTTCTATCATGGAAGAGTGAGGCTATTCGTGCCAGTCTTCTCAGATGCTCCTCCGGACTATCATCTGAAGTCCCGAGAAGCAGTATGAGAACTTTCGCTTCCTCTTCTCCCCGCTTTCCAGAGAATCCCTCTCTGGATGTTGCCAGCAGTGCCATCGGAGCTGGTTTTGAAGCCTTGTGAGTATGCAGCAGTACACAGTCGGAAGACAGTTTCAGCAATTTTTCGTCCAGCTGGTCACGGAGGTCGCTGATTAGCACTTCCCTTGCTCGAGTGTGTTCCCGGAACACCGTGGCAACCATATGCTCCACAGCTTTATTCAGCGAGATTTCCGACATGTTCAGGAAAACGGAATCCTCTGAAAAAACTTCCTGAAGGCCTTCAGCGGGAGAGTCCACTCTGACTTCTTTCTCCCATTTCATCTCAGGAGGGAATATCTGGAGTATTGGACTACTGTTGAGGGCTCTGTTCAGAACTCCCGGGAGCCTTGTCTGTACAGGCTGCCATGCAAGCCTTCCCAGTCTCGAAAGGAGGAGAACCGGAAGATCTCCTTCTCTATATTCACTCTCCATGATATCGGAAAGCTTGTGCCAGTCCTCTACCGGTATTGCTCCGGTGCCCGGAGCAGTCGTGTCCAGATCGCTCCTGCTCTCCAGACTTTCAATAGTAGGTGCTTCGGCAAGCACCAGAAGATCTGTTCCCGCCTGGCTCTTTATTCTCAGGATCAGCTCCCAGGCGGACAAGAATCCGGGCTGTTTCTCCATGAGCGGGGGAACGGCCACCAGAAGTCTCTTGAAGGTGTTAACAAGTGTTGGATTCATGAATCTCAGCACCAGGTGTCTTCCTCTTTTAACAAAGAGTTCCGGCAGGTTTTCAAGCACGCCGGGTGCGGAGTACTCTTCATCCATGATGACCGTGGATATTCTGAGGTCCCGGCAAGCTCCCATTAGCCCATCTACTATCATCGATGATACCCTTGTCACCGGCTGGACCGGGGTATCCGCTTCAACTGCCATGATGACGGCTTCGGCAAGCATCTTCTCGGCGGACGCAACCGCTTCCTCGCTCTCATCCTCATCAGTTGTTATCATCGTCGGGTAGAGAGGCTGGCCTGACCAGTGCCCGCGAACCATTAGAGCAAGGGACATCAGTGGCTCGATCTGTTCAGGCGAGCTGACGGGTATCATTATTCGTTCAGGGGCTCCTGAACTGTCCATATGAGCGCTTGAAAGACTTAGCGCGAGCCGCCTACCGTATTTATCGGTCACCCACGGTCCAAGGGTGCATGTGGCCAGGATCATGAGAATCGTACCGTTAAGAACGTCCTCAGTAAAGATACCAAGCCGCACTCCGACAATCACCGCGGCAAGGGTTGCCCCCGCCTGGTTGACACTGAGTCCGAACATGACTCCCGTCTCGTCCCGGGAGAAATCCAGAATTTTTCCGCTGAGCAAGGCTGCCAGGAATTTCGTGACATAACCGGCCACAACCATGAACAGCATCACGAGCCATGCCTGTTTTGATCCGATCAGCAGGTTCAAATTTACTCGGAGACCAACGGAGATCAAAAAGAAAGGTATAAAGAGAGATTCTCCCACAAAGCGGAGCCGCACCATCAGCCTGCTGTGTTCCGGTATGAGCATATTGAGAGTGAGTCCTGCCAGAAAAGCTCCGATTATCGGCTCAAGCCCGGCCAGGGGTGCTGTAACCGAACAGCCGTAAGCCAGTACCAGGACGAAGATGAATCCCGGTATGCTTTCCGATGAAACCCGCTTGAAGAACCATCTACCCAGCCGCGGCACACTCCATATTACCACCCCGGCATAGATAAGCAGCAGAAGAACAAGCCGGGTCCAGAAGGCCTGTGTAAGCTCTCCTGTCGCTGACTCCGCCACCACAGCCAGAACCAGCAGGGCAAGGGAGTCGGTCAGTACCGTACCTCCCACAACGGTGGTTATAACCCTTTCCTTGACCAGACCCAGACGTTGCGCTATCGGATATGGCAGCAGAGTGTGGGATGCGAACATACTGGCCATGAGTATCGCCGCGGCCCATGGCAGCCCCAGGAAATACCATGCTCCCAGCATCCCCAGCAGCTGAGGGATCAGGAAGGTTATGCCTCCGAAAACAAAACTGTTGTGCTTTTCCTTCCTGAAACGGTACATGTCCACTTCCAGACCGGCCAGGAACATGAGATAAAGCAGACCCATGGATCCGATCGGCTGGACTATGCTTTCATCATGAATAAGTCCAAATGCGTGGGGCCCCAGCACTACTCCGGCGAGAATGAGCCCGATAAGCCCGGGAATGCGAATTCGCTGAAAAAGCAGCGGAACTATGAGAATTACGGCAAGAGTAAGTCCGAAGACGAATAGAGGATCATTGATATCAAATCCCTGGTACATTACCAGCAGAATTTACCGTCCTTCCACTGTTGGAGAGAACATCTGCCATAAACCTGCATTATGTCAACGGTCAGCCGGGAGATCGGAAGATCGCTTTTCCTTTCTGTGAATCATGATGGTGATCTGGCGTCGGAAGACCCTTCTTATTACTCTATTTGTTTCTAGAGCGCCTTGTCTGCTCTCCACTTGCATACAGCGAGAACCAGATGATGGACGCGAATATAAGCACAGCACCCACAAGCTGTGCCTTACTGCTCATGAAGAAAATTATGGTGAAACATCCCACGGCTCCTGCGGCCGAAAGGGGGAGGTAGAAAGGTATCCGAAAGGACGGGGTATAGTACTTCGGGTTCGTCCTTCTCAGCACAGCAAGAGAGATGCATACCAGGGCATACATTATCAGATGAAGGAGAGAGGCTACCTGAGCTAGAAGCTCCAGATCGAACAGAACGAGGACCAGCAGAACAGGTCCCCCAACCATCAGCAGAGATATCCATGGTACCGCGAACCTGCTTGAGATGCGGGTTGTGAACCTCGGCACCATGTTATCCCTTCCCAGCGCATACAGTATCCTGGAAGAGCCGAGTATGGACGCGTTGGCACTGGAAATAGTTGCCAGGAGTCCTGCAAACAGCAGAACCATCGATCCTGCCGCTCCGAAGAGTGTACGCCCCAGTTCCACCATAGCCATCTCGCCCATATCCTCAAGCTGGGAAATGGTGAAAGCACCCGTGATAACCACCATTGTAATCACGTATATGGCTGCAGCTATCAAAACACTTCCACCCAGGGCTAACGGAAGGTTTTTCTGAGGTTTCTTCACTTCACCCGAGACGTTCGCGATCTGTGCGAACCCGAGATAAGATGTGAATATGAGAGCTGAGGTTGCCAGAACAGCTGAGGTCCAGTTATTCGGCATTTCCCTGGAAACCGGCAGTTCCCCGGCTATCCCCAGACTTTTAAGCAGACCCACCGAAAGGAATCCCGCGATTATTACAATCAGCAGGATTACCACCGACTTCTGGAGCTTTCCGGCTTTACTGGCCCCCATCATGTTTATTCCGGTCAGCAGTATGGAACCTGCTGCAGCCAGGCAGAGGGGAAGGCTGTCTGTCCATTCAGATACGATATCGAACCTGGCCAACAGATCGACGACATAGTATCCGAAGGCCACAAGGTAGAAACCTGTAGCAAAAATGAGCCCGATCCACAACGACAGGCCCACCATAGTCCCCCAGAAAGCTCCCAGCCCCCTGGATATGAAATAGTACGCCCCGCCTGACCTTGGAATAGCCGTTGCAAGCTCGGCCATGCAGAGCGCTACTATGAGTGCCACCAGTCCTGCGAGTCCGAACGAGATGGCCGCGCCTATACCGGCACGTCCTCCCGCCAGACCCGGAAAGACGAATATTCCAGAGCCTATCATCACCCCAAGCCCGATGGTCAGGGTGGCAGGAAGACCGAGAACCCGCCGAAGACTCTTCTCTTCAGGTCCTTTGTATTCATCAGTCATTCATGAACCCCGCTCCGAAAGAGGTCTTCCGGACCCGATCGGTTTCAATTCATCAAGGTTCAGTCTGTATCTATAATGGACAAGTTCGACTTGAGTTCATTTGCTTCTTTACGCAGCCTGTCCCAGGACTCGTCCAGGCTGGTCTTCACATCTTTCCACGTGGATTCAGCCGTGTCCTTGACCTCGGAGAGTCTCTGTTGCAGATCGTTCCTCTTGCTCCTGAGGTCTTTCAGCCTTTTTATGTAGTTCACCTCTGTGTCAGCTTTGGCCTCGTTGATCCCGGCCTGGACCTTGTCCAGCTCTGCTTTCATTTTATCCAGCTTTGCTTCCAGTTTCCTTCTGTACGCCTGCATTTCCTTTTCTTCCATTGGATTTCCTTTCAAATATTCATTGCTCTATCCTGTTTATTTGTGTTGTTTCACGTATTCATCGAGCACGGCCCTGATCAGCTTCTGGTACTTGGTCCCGTGCTTCAGGGCTTCTTTCTTGAAAAATTCGATTGTGATAGTACTCAGTGATATAGTTACCTTGAGTTTCTGCTCTCTTTTTGCAAGTTCTCCCGGGGAAGGAAGTTGAGTCAATTCATTCTTCTCGCTGATGTTGTTTTCCTTTGCATTCACAATATCTCCAATAGTTCAGGATCAATCTGTCACGAACTCAATAGTAATATAATTATATTAATAAATATGTTTACTAATGGCAATACCATTTCCATAGTCCTTCCGTATGAACGATTCTAAACCGTGATAGTACAAGACTTGTTTCAGGATATAGTCTAAATGAGATTGAATGAATCCCGGGGCATGTAAATGAAATCAGTGCACTTCTACATTATCGCCGACCCTTGCGCTCGCAGCTGCAGCTGAACTGAAAGCTTCAGTATACTAAGAGCCGGTTGATTACGGTTTCGCGTACCGGGCTGATGATATTCCGGTGTCTACGTGACAATGGAGAACTCACTGATATTCTATATTATTACGAATATATAAATATATTCCGCCAAGTAAGTTAACGAATTCAGGTGCGTCCCTTAAGGACTTCCGTTACCAGGTCCAGGTAGTCGCTGAGGAGCCGTGTTATAAGGAACCTCTTTCTCACATGCTCCTTTCCCAGCCTTCCCATCTCGTGCGCGCCCTCGGGATTCTGCAGCAGCTCTATTATTCTGTCGGCGAAACCACGATGATCCCCCGGCTCCACCAGATAGCCGGTCCTGCCGTTTTCTATCTGCAGCGGGATGCCTCCCACCTTTGATGCGACCACCGGTTTTTCCTTCCACAGTCCCTCTGTCACCGTGAGGCCGAATCCCTCCCTGATGGACTTCTGAATTATCACCGAGGCAGCTCTCTGTATGGCGTTGACCATGATGTTGCTCTCGTAGGTCATAAGTATGACGTCACCGGCCCTGATAAGTTCGTCCGCTTCCTTGCGGACCTTCTCGTAGATGTCGTAGCCCTCAGGGTCGTCACTGGCCATGGAACCGCACATGACAAGCCTGCAATCCACCTTTTCCCTGACCATACGGTAGACTTCCAGTACGCCAAGAGGGTCCTTCCATGGATCGAAACGGGATATCTGGGTTATGAAGGGTTTGTCGGTGGGAATGCCGAAGTTACTCAGAATACTCTCAATATGGTCCTCCGTCAGCTCCTCGTTCTTGGCGCTGAGCGGATTGATGGCCGGTTCGATGACCCGCTGCTCCACGGGCAGGTCCGGCTTTCTGTATAGCTCGGAAGATATTATCACCATGTCGTAACGGATGATGAACTGCTTGAGGAAGTCCCACAGTTCCATGTTCGGCTCGGATATGTCTATGTGGCATCTCCATATCCAGGGCTGTGACTTCTGGTAGTTCCTTATCAGGGGCAGGGGCTGGGGGTCGTGTATCACCACCGCGTCATGGTCGATGTGGGTGAATATCGAGAATTCCCGGTTGGTCTCCAGGTAGATTCTCTTCTTGGCTTCGGTGAGCTTCAGCTCGCCTCCCTGCATCGCGTTGTGGAACTGCTTGGTAATCGCGAAGAAGTCACTGTTGCCGTGGAGTATTCTCCATCCGGAGTCCACATTGGAGTCATTGGTGAGAGGAACCAGTGTGTTGAGCATTTCCGCCACGCCTCCACCGTGGTAGGTGGAGTTCATGTGCACGAAATGCTTGCCGTAAAGCCGGGTCGCCTTCCGGAGAATTCTTGCTATCTCCTCGTCGCCAACTATATCCAGGTAGTCTTCAAGTCTGTGCATCTGTCAGTATTTCTCCTTATTCATCAATCTCGGGTTAAGCCCTGAGGCCTTGGTTCAGTGAATTCTCTCCGTCATCTGAGCAAGCAGATTCCTCATCTCTTCCGGAGACCCCACTCTGCATGCCGCATCGGTGGGCCCCGACCCTACCTTTATGGTGAAGGCCCTGGCGGGGAGCGAATGGTAGACACACTCGTCTGAAAGGTCGTTGCCCGCAGCCAGTATGAAGTCCCACATGTCCTGCTCCAGCCAGTGCTGAGCCGCCCTGCCCTTGCTGACGTCTGAATTGCGCACTTCGATGAGCTTTCTGCCCTTTATCACTTCCAGGTCCATGTTGCCGGTGAGGTCGTACAGGTCCAGCAGCAGGCTTCTGGATCTCACTTCCGCAAGGGCCGGCCCTGTTTTCCGGTAATGCCAGAGCAGCGAGAAATCCTTTTCCTCCAGAAATGCTCCCGGGGTCCTGTTCTCGTAGAATTCCATCAGCGGTCTTACCGCTTCCTTCCACTGGTCGCCGAGAGGCGCTATCATCCGCCATCGGCCGCTGGGTTCGTGCAGCCAGAACCCTCCCTCCGCCACCATATCGAATTTACTCCCGCCGAACAGGTCCTCCAGGCTTTCCCGCCTGCGCCCGCTGAATATCACCAGCCTGGTGCCGGAAGAAGCGCGAAGCTTCCGCAGTATGCTCTCCAGCTCCGGGCCCGGGCGCACCTGCTCCAGGTCCCTGCCCGATTCCACCAGCGTTCCGTCATAGTTCAGCAGTATAAGGCTCTTCTCCGCCTTTTCAAAACTATCCAGCAGATTCTCCCGTGTTTCTTCGGTCAGGTCCAGGCCGGCGTCTTCCCGCTGCTGGTCCCTTATCCTGTCCAGGCTCTCAACGAAATCCTCAGCCCATCTCTCGACATTGTAGAGGCGAAGTCTTTTCTGCATGGTCTCGATCTTTCGCTGTTTCTCCTCCCGGGGCATTTCCATGGCTTCCAGTATGGCATCGGCCACCTGCGGGGTATTGTTGGGATTGACCACGATGCTCTCCGAAAGTTCCATCACTGCTCCGGCCATCTCGCTCAGCACCAGCATACCGTGGTCCCTGGTCTGACACGCCACATACTCCTTGGCCACCAGGTTCATGCCGTCCCTGATGGGAGTGACCAGCCCCACGTCCGCCTCTCCATAGAGGGCGGCCAGCTCCGGAAAGGGCAGGGACTGGTACAGGTACGCTATGGGGCCGCTGGTGATATCGCTGTATTCACTGGATATTCTGCCAACCAGTCTGTCCAGTTCGAGCTTCAGCCGCTTGTACTGCGGAACTCTGGTCCGGGAGGGGACAACCAGAAGGACCAGCCTGACTTTGTTGCGGTACTCCGGGTTCTCTTTCAGGAACAGCTCGAAAGCCTCCAGCCTCTGAACGATACCCTTTGTGTAATCCAGCCTGTCAACGGAGAGTATCAGTTTCCTGTCCCCCAGCCGGTCACGCAGCTCCCGTCTTTTTTCGATTACATCGGCTGTTTCCTGGGCCCCGCTGAATTTCTCGTAGTCTATACCTATAGGAAAAACATCGACGCATACCTTACGCCCATTGACATCCAGCTGGTCGAGGGAACGGTCGTAACCTTTGAGCCTGAGTACGGAACTGAGGAAATGCCTGGCGTAATCGTAGGAATGGAATCCCACCAGGTCAGCCCCCAGGATGCCGTCCATTATCTCGTCCCTCCATGGCATCAGCCTGAACAGCTCGAATGATGGAAAAGGTATGTGCAGGAAGAACCCTATGGACGAATCGGGCAGCTTCCGTTTCAGAAGTCCGGGAAGCAGCATGAGGTGATAATCATGCACCCAGATGCTGTCCCCGGGCCGGGCATGCTCCAGGACGGCTTCAGCGAACCGCTGATTAGCTTCCCTGTACGCATCCCACAGTTCCCACCGGAATTCCGCGAACTGCTGGAAATAATGGAAGAGGGGCCAGACGGTGCGGTTGGAGAACCCGTAGTAGTATCCGTCCAGCAGCTTCTTTGACATCTCGACCTGAATGCAGTTCTCGTTCAGAAGGCTCTGCTCCAGGCCGTCAAAGCGGCTGGAAATTTCCGAAGGGATCCCGGACCATCCTATCCAGCGGCTGTCGTAGTCCTTGTAAAAAGACCGGAGCCCGGTGGCCAGTCCTCCCACGGAAGGTTTCAGCCTGTATTCCTCTCCCGGGGTTTCGACGCTCACAGGAAGGCGGTTGGAAACTATTATTACTCTGCCCATCTATCCACCTCCTCAACTATCTCGAGTTTATGTTCATATTATAGAATGAACTACATCGCGGCAACCCCTGAGTTTCCTTTCCGCTTCTATCTTCGCTATATGGCCACTGCAGGAGGAGAAGGTTCCCGGGGTCCCGCCGGGGGCTCCGGAAGCTGCAGCTCCGACCCGGTCGGAAGGCTGTAGCGCATATGCCTGTACCCGGGTTCACCGGTCTTCCCTCCAAGCACACTTCGGCTGGAAAGCCAGACAAGCTCCATTCCCGATTCCGCCAGGCTTTCAGCCCGGTCCGGTTCCATGACCAGTATGGGCATCCTCCGCGCCCGGGGCCAGCACACCAGGGGCAGCCACTCCTCGTCCGTGCAGAGGACCTCCGCATGGATGCTCTCCAGCGACCGCTGCAGGTCCGTGTGCCGCGCTCGAAAGTAGCCGCAGAAAAGAACGCCGCGGACCGTTCCAAGCAGCCCCAGCACAAGTACAGCCACAACAAGCACACCTTTGTACCGGTGGAACCCATGCTGCTTCATAGTCCGCACCGCGCCGGCGGCGAGCAGGGCCATAGGCCCCAGGAGGAACCTGGGTCCGAACTGGAACATCCCGTGGGTGGGCGAGAGCAGGCCCACAAGCAGTCCGCCGGAGATTCCGGCGATCAGGAGGGTCCGGCCGGTACCCCGAGCCCGGTAGGCCACCGCGGGAAGAAGGACCGCGACTGGCGCCATGGTCAGCAGGGACATGGATCCGGCCGACCCGCGGGCTACCGGGTACAGCATTGCAGCCGCTCCCGCCAGACCGCCCGCCAGGACCGTTCTCCTGAAACGGAGGCCTCCTTTTCTCAGTAGCAGGAAGACGGTGGACCCTCCCCACAGGAGGACCGAAACGGACATGACTGGAAGGCCGGGCAGCGTCCAGGCCCGAAGGACGTCCATCCTCGAGGAAAGAATTGCCGACGGGGTTCCAGGCATATTGCTCAGCACCTGACTCCCGAGGACGCTCTCGGGGAACAGGACCGCACCCAGCGCTGCAAGCAGCGCAGCCGCCGCAGCCCACCTTAAAGTTCGACCGGCTCCGGGCGCTTCCCTGTTCCTCAGGATCAGGACAACCAGGAAGGCGGCCAGAGCTGGAATCATCTCCGGCCGAAGACGGCAGGCAGCAGCTGCTGCAACCAGCCACCAGGGAACGCCGGATGCCCTCCCCAGGGACCTGAGCAGAAGCACGGCGGTAAGCAGGAACAGGGTCACGGCAGGACCGTGCTCCCAGAAGAGAAGGGAGTAGGGCACAAGCCCCGCAGCAAGGAAACATAGAGCACCTCCGGAACTGCCCAGCCCGGAGAGCCTGGACAGCAGAGGCAAGGCCAGAAGAGAGGCGGCGGCCACTAATAGGCGCCACATCACCGGCCATTGGATCAGTCCCCCCAGGGAGGCCAGCGCGGGTAGAGTCCTTCCGTAGGCCGGAAGAAGATTCGTCCCGTCCGGTACGGTAAGAGATGGCCTGTAGACAGAAGCGTCCATGGCCTGCGGCATCGCCCGCTGCAGATGGCCGGAGCCGGATGAGGCGGCCCACAGTCTCAGCCCGTTGTCGCCGGAGAAGGGCGCGCGGGCTGGAAGGAGCAGGGTCAGGGAGAGTACGGCCGCGGACAGCAGCCCGGCTGCAATCCACCCCGGACGCAACTTAACTCCCCATCCCCCGGACCAATAGCCAACAGAAACATGTGTTCTTTTCCACTGCCGCATCCGCTCATCTGCTGCCCGGTGTCACTGTTCTTCATGTCTGCGGCTGACCATAGCATCGTAATGAGCCCCGGTCAAACAGAGAGTTGATTTTCTCGCATTTTGGGAGTCTCTTTGAACGTGTTGCAAAAAATATAGGGTGGCCGATGAAACCGCCCGCAATATCCGCAAGGTTCCACGGACACAAAAGATTGATCAATTGTTGACGCCAGATAAACGTCTCTATCTTAATTCAAATCCGAGACTGGAAGCATGTAAGTTCCATGAAAGGATGAATATAGCTTTTCCGCGCATTATTGTGAAAGTTAAACTGACCCGCAAAATATATGGATACACGCCTGTTTCTGTACAAGATCGCCTTACTGTTTATCTATAATGTGGTTACGGCAATACTGCGTGGCTGGACATGTCAAACGGGAGTCTCATCTACGCCAGGAAGCTTCGAAGGACAACTTCCTTCATGTTCAGGATATCGATATACTGGACGGAACGCCTGTACTTGACATCAAACCCGGCATACAGAGGTTTGGTCACAGAGAAAGGGTGTATCCGGATGGCAGGATGAGGTGTCTGTGGAAGCGCATCCACGGAGGGATTGAGAAATTTCGGAAAAAGGGAGCGGTGATTCAGTCTTCAAGAAAAGGGACAGGGTTTTAAAGAGGTGAATGCATGAACAGACGTAGAAAAGAGCTCGTTCGCGACTCGGACGCAGGTGATTCGCTTGAGCTGCTGCTGGTTGCTGCCGTGGCGACCATTCTCATAAACAGAGCCTTTCTGTACCTTACCAACTACCCTCAGATTGCCTTCAGTTCCTTACATATAGCCCATATGCTATGGGGCGGCCTCATCATGCTCATCTCCATAGTTATGCTCCTTCGTTACTGGAATCCTACACTACGACGTTTTGCAGCCTTCACATCGGGTATAGGCTTCGGTCTGTTCATAGACGAGCTGGGGAAGTTCATAACCAAGGACAACGATTATTTTTTCAAGCCCACCATCGCCATCATCTATATCATCTTTGTAGTTATGTACCTT
This sequence comes from Candidatus Aegiribacteria sp., assembly GCA_046498225.1. Taxonomy (GTDB): domain Bacteria; phylum Fermentibacterota; class Fermentibacteria; order Fermentibacterales; family JCC-6; genus Aegiribacteria. The sequence continues at coordinate 959 of JAWOBF010000018.1, read as the reverse complement.
GTTTTCAGAAGGTTCGGCAGCCAGGCCCGGTCGATCTCTGAGAAGGAAGAATCGGTGAACCAGCTGATCCGCTCCAGGCTGAAGGCTTCCCGGGAATCCCCTGTGCTGAAGTGGTACGACTGCATTCATGATAAGGTGCGGAACTGGCTTGACAGAATGCTCGCACTGCCGAAGTTCGTTCCTTCCATAATGGTGCTGTTCGTAGTTAAAAGCCTGGCACAGTTCGGTGTGATTCTGGGATGGGAGAATCCTGGATGGCTTCCTTTTCGGAGTCTTTCGGGACTGTCCCTGGCAGGTGCTGCTCTCAGTGGAACTCTGGTGCTGATAGGGCTGGTTAGATTGAAGTCCTCCAGGAGAAGCGGTGTTCAGTGGTTCAAAAGAGCCATTCTGCTGAATATCTTCGTCACGCAGGTTTTCATCTTCTACCAGTCACAGCTGACTGCCATATGGGGACTGGGCCTGGATCTTCTTACCTATATCTGCATCGACTACTACATAAGACTTCACAGCGATATGATCTCCCGGCAGGAACCCAGTTCCTGACAAATTGAATACACCCGCCACAACCACTGGACAGGATCACCCAGTGGTTGTGCCTGCTGAAGCTGCCCGGATAAAAGCTGAAGGAGATAGAGGCCATGGGGGATCATTGGGAACGACAGATCGTAACTGAAAGACAACTGCGAAAGACACGAAGAAGCTAATCCAGCTTGAGCAGCATCACGCCTGAAGAAACTCCTTCCGACCGAATCCTTGCGGAATAGATACCGCTGGGAGCTTCAGCATCCGATGAGATTGTTCCATTCCAGGAGTAGATTAATTCACTTCCTGATACTGCAGGTTGGAGTTCAGCTACCAGATGCCCGGATACATCGAAGATCGCAAGTGGCTGCATATCAAAGGCAGTGTACTTTTTCTCTTGCTATGCTTAATCTCTTTTAACATCATCCTAAGGTCAA
>JAWOBF010000141.1:0-10963 GCA_046498225.1 Candidatus Aegiribacteria sp. | reverse complement strand
CTGGCTGAGAAGTACAGGGCCCTTCTCATAGTGGACGATTCCCACGCGACGGGATTCATCGGAGAGAGGGGAAGAGGGTCCATCGAGTACCATGGAGTGATGGACAGGGTGGACATAGTGACCTCTACTTTCGGCAAGGCTCTCGGCGGCGCGTCAGGAGGTTTTACCTCAGGCCCCTCGGAAGTTGTCGAGATGCTCAGGCAGAGGTCCCGGCCCTACCTCTTCTCCAATACGCTGGCCCCTGTCATAGCCGGTACGACCCTGGCGGTACTGGACATGATAGAGACCTCCAGCAGCGAGAGGGACAGGCTGAGGAAGAACCAGAGGAGGTTCAGAAGGAAGATAAAGGAGGCTGGCTTCAGAATAATCGAAGGAGACCATCCCATAGTGCCGGTACTCTTCGGCCACCTTCCCGATGACGCCGCCCTGGCCCAGCGTTTCGCCGATGAACTTCTTAAGAAGGGTGTCTACGCCATCGGTTTCTTCTACCCGGTGGTACCCAGGGGAGAGTCCAGAATACGTATACAGCTGTCAGCCGCACATACCACTGAACAGGTTGACAGGTGCGTCGGCGCCTTTTCCGAAACAGGGCGGGAACTGCGGGTCATCTGACAGAAAAGACCTCTTGACAGACCTGTGACCCGTAATCAGATACCCAATATGAGTAATGAATACAAGTCTCTGGATGAAGCCCTGTTCGGCAGGATCAGACGGGAACTGCTAAGCCTCTTCCTTTTCAATCCGCGGCGAAGATTCTACCTGCTGGAGCTGGTCTCTCTGCTTCGCACCGGAAGAGGGGGCGTGCAGCGCGAACTCCGCAACCTGGTGGATGCGGGAATAGTGAACAGGGAGCGGGAGGGAGTGAAGGTCCTTTTTGGTCTCTCCGAAGGCTGTCCCCTGGAAAGCGAGCTCAGGGAACTCCTGCTGGGGCTGGTGGATCACAGGTCCGCGGTGGCCGAGGCGGTGGATGAATGCGGTCGGCATATGGAAATGGCGGCCATGTCAGATTCGGACCGGGGGCTGGAATCCTGCACGGTGAAGCTGATGGTGGTCGCAGAGGAAGCTCCTGAAGGTTTGAGTGAGGCCCTGCGGAGAGTTGAACTTCTATGCGGCATTCGGGTTGACCTTACGCTTCTCACTCCCGGCGAGGCCGTGACAGGGCTTCGCGGCCACCCCGACCGCCAGTGGGTGATGCAGCCCTCCACCGTGCTTCTTCATGGCTCGCTGGATGTACTTGAACCCCGCGGGGAAGAGAAGGCCCGGGATGGTGAGCCGGACCTGTTCTCCTCGGCCGGCATAAGCCTGTAGAGGTCAGATGCATTGAGCTTTATCAGGGACAGGCAGTTCTACAGATTTTCCGCCTACGGTTTTCTGAAGAACCTCCGGTTCTTCGAGCCGTTCATAATACTCTATTTCAGGGAGATCGGCTTCTCCTTCCTTCAGATAGGCATACTGTTTTCCATTCGGGAGACGTCCACCGTCATCCTGGAGGTCCCGACCGGTTTCGTTGCGGACATCGGAGGCAGGAAGTCCTCCATGGTCTTCTCCATGGCCGCCTACATCGTGAGTTTTCTCACCTTCTTCTTCTTCAGGTCCTATACCGCGGCGGCGGGGGCCATGATACTGTTCGCCTGCGGCGAGGCCTTCAGGACAGGGACCCACAAGGCCATGATACTGGAGTACCTGAAGATAACCGGCCAGGAGGAATGGAAACCCGACTACTACGGGGCCACCAGGGCCGCTTCCATGCTTGGTTCAGCCCTCAACGCGCTCATCGCCGCCACCCTGGTATTCCTTTCCGGAAGCTACAGGTACGTCTTTCTCGCCGCCGCATTTCCCTGTGTCATCAACATACTCAACCTGGCGTCCTATCCATCGGTCCTGAACTGGGCGGACCTCCACAAGGGCCACCGCCGTCCCGGGTTCAAAGACAGCCTGCGGCGCTCCGTCTCCATGCTGAAGGATGGTACCGCCCGCCTGAGCGTTTTCAACTCCGCCGGTTTTGACGCCTTCTTCAAGGTGCTGAAGGAATACCTCCAGCCCGTACTGAGATCCATGGCGGTGGGACTTCCTGTGCTCACTGCCATGACCGCGGACAGGAGGACCGCCATCCTTGCCGGTTCTGTCTACTTCGTGCTCTTCATTCTGGCCAGTACCGCTTCCAGGTACTCCGGCAGGTTCAGCAGGAGACCGAGAGGTTTCGTGGACTCCATCAATGTGACATGGCTGGCCGGTTCAACATTGCTGGTCCTGGCAGGTGTATTTCAAATGATGTCCATTCACGCGGTGACGGTGGCCGCCTACGTAGCCCTGTTCACCGTACAGAACCTTAGAAGACCACTCTGTGTCAGCTACATAAGCGACAAGGTCCATACCAGGGTGATGTCGGTGGGCCTTTCCGTGGAATCGCTGACCAAGACTCTGCTCATGGCGGTTCTGGCCCCGATATTCGGCTATGCCGCGGACACCGCGGGGATAGGTCCGGCCATAGCCCTCGGGGGAGGGATGATGTGGCTGCTGTACATTCCTCTGAAACTTGCTAAGGGGAAGGCCGGTCAGCTTCATCCCTGTCCACCAGCCTCTTGAGGATGAGGAGAGTACTTCCCAGACATGCGCCCACTGTAGCCACCTTCCAGCCCTCTTGCTGTTTCTCGGCGATTATGTCCTTCACGTTCCCTCTGAGTCTCCAGAATATCTGGATTACCTCATGCTCGTAACGGCGGCCGTCGTTGGCTAGAATAAGGGTGTTAGCCCCGGAAATATCCCCCAGGGCGACAACGCTCCAGTTCTCGTTCTCCCTGCTCTCTATGGTCTTTCTCATGGCCGCGGCGCTTTTCCATGAGGCGGGTATCATCAGGTGCTTCATGCCTGTTCTCCTCTCTCCGGCATCGGCCGGCAGGACAGAACTGCAGTAGAATAAATAGCACCATGGATGATAAACCGCAACTCCTTGAGATCAATCCAGATATCCAAGGTACCAGAGTTCCCTTCGCATGCTGTTGTCCAGCTGGACAGCCGGTGGGTTACCCCTGGGGGGGAGGGACCAGTAGTAGTAGAGCTCGTCCAGGCTCCCCCTGGAAGGGACCATGGGTTCCAGCTGTTCGGGGTCAGCGCGAAGCTGGAAAAAGACGGCGTCGCGGTCGGCGGGATTGCCGATGACTATACCGTCCGCGAGCCTGACGGAGGCGCGGTCCCTCGGGCCGTGCAGGAGACTGCTCGATGGTATGTACCTGGACTCCAGCTGGGAAACGCTTCCGTAAAGGTCCCTGCCGTCGGCCCAGACCGGCTTTTCAAGCCCGGGTATTGCCAGCAGAGTGGGCAGAATATCCATCTGCGCGGCGACCTCGGTTCTCACTTCCGGGGGGATGCCGCTGCCGGAGACTATCAGTGGGACGTGAAGCAGTTCCTGGTACAGCGTGTGGCCGTGGCCGAGACCGCCGTGGTCCAGGAACTCCTGGCCGTGACTCCCGGTTACCACGATTATCGTGTTGTCCAGTCCGTTCCTTTCTCTCAGACCGGCTATCAGCCGGCCCGTCTGACTGTCGGTGAAGGAAAGCTCTCCATCGTACAGACCTGCCAATATGTCAAGCCGGGCCTGGTCGATCTCCACCTGTCCCCGATTGAAATCTGCCGTCTGGTTCCCGGCGCCCCAGAATCTGTTGAATGTCCCGTCAGCCTTGGGATGCGCGTAGAGCGTATCCCATGGGGACGGAGGTGAGAAGGGGGGACTGGGATCGCTGAAGTGTATCACCGCGAACAGGGGCTTTGAACGGTCTCGCTCCCCATCGTACCAGGACAGGAAATCGTCAACCGTACCCGAAGCCGTTCTGAGCCGGTCCTTTCCCGCGAGACGGCTGCAGTCGAAGTGATGGAAACCGCCGGAAAAGCCGAATTTGTCGCTCATAAGGACGGTATTGAAAAAAGCCGCGGTCTGATACCCGGCCCCTCTCTGAAGCAGCAGCGGAAGCGTGGGGAGCGAGGGGTCGATTCCATGGAAATCCCCATTGTACAGACCGGCCATGTGAGACCGCTGGGTAAGGCCGGTTAGAATGGATGCCATTGCGGGAAGGGACCAGCTGCTCTGGGCCTGCATATCGGTCCACACCGCGCCGGCGGACGCCAGGCTGTCCAGCACAGGGGTGGTCTCCCTGTGATAGCCGTTCATCGAAAGATGATCCGGTCTTATTGAATCTATCACGATCAGCAGGATGTCCGGGTTTCCGGCTTTCTTCTCCCCGCCGCCGCAGGCTGAGAGGAGAAGCAGCGGAATAACCGCGCCGGCTATAACGGTCAAGCACAGCCTGTTCATATCATTCCTTCTCCCTGGTGTGGTCAAAGGCTCTGTGTGTGGTCTTCAGAGCGCACAGATGCCCGCACATGGAACATACGTCGCTGTCGGAGGGAAGGGCCTCGTCCCGCTCGCGCCTGGCGGTTATGGGATCCATTGCCAGCCTGTACTGGGCCTCCCAGTCGAAATTCTCCCTGGCTTCGGCCATGGCGTCGTCCCGTTCCATTGAACCCTTCGTTCCCCTGGCGATATCGGCGGCGTGCGCCGCTATTCTCGCTGAAATGACTCCCACCCTTACATCATCCGCGTCCGGCAGCCTCAGATGCTCCGCCGGGGTTACGTAGCAGAGGAAATCCGCCCCGTACCAGGCCGCCATGGCGCCCCCGATGGCGGAGGTTATGTGGTCGTAGCCCGGCGCTATGTCCGTTACTATGGGCCCCAGAACGTAGAACGGGGCGTTGTTGCAGAGACTCTTCTGCATTCTGACGTTCTCTTCTATCCTGTTCATGGGTACGTGACCCGGTCCCTCTATCATCACCTGCACACCGGCGCGGTGGGAACGCTCCTGCAGCTCTCCCAGTGAGATAAGCTCCTCTATCTGGGCACGGTCCGAAGCGTCGGACAGGCAGCCGGGACGTAGCCCGTCACCCAGAGAGAAGGTTACGTCGTACTCCCTGAGGATCTCGATCAGCCTGTCGAAGTGCTGGTAGAGTGGGTTCTCCCGCCCCCTCTTCTCCATCCATTCCGCCATGAGGGAACCGCCCCTGGAGACTATTCCCAGCTTCCTGCCCTGGTCCCGAAGCAGCCTGATGGCGCGCGCGGTCACACCGCAGTGAAGGGTGAGGTAGTCAACCCCCATGCGGCAGTGGTCCTCCACAGCGGAGAATATCTCCTCCTCTGATACGTCGCCCACGTCCCTGTCCTGATTCAGGGCCTCTCCGAAGACCTGGTAGAGAGGCACCGTTCCCAGGGGGACCGGGCTTCTTTCGACGATCCGTGTGAGTATTTTCCTCCACTCCGGTCCGGTGGAGAGGTCCATGACGGTATGGGCTCCGTGGGAGACCGCCACCATCAGCTTTTCCAGCTCGTTCTCGGCCGATTCCAGATCGGCGGAGCTGCCTATGTTGGCGTTCACCTTGACAGTCATTCCCCGGCCGATGGCCACGGGTCTATTTTTTTTCCTGGTTGCGTTTGCGGGTATTACCACCGTTCCATCGGCCAGGCCCTCCAGCAGGAGCCTTACCGGAACGCCTTCCAGCTCCGCCGTTCTCTCAACCGTTTCAAGGGCTTTTCCTCTTGCTGCCGCTTCGATAAGGGTTTCCATGTTTTCCGACTCGATCTCCCTCCGCTGGTGCTAACCAGATCAGGTTCCAAGGGTATTTTCTCAGCCCGCGGCGGGCACCCCGTGCGCGTTATTCATACAATGATATTCTTAACGGTTTGCAGATGAAGTCAAGTGCGCGAAATAGAATTTTTCATTATTTTCCTTTCTGGAGGTGCCGAATGACTGACAAGGGAATTGATGAAAGCAGGCTGGTCCCTGTCCTGGAAGCCAACAATGAACTGGAAGCCATAACCATTCAGGCCTTCCTCGAGAGCCAGGGCATAGATGCGGCCATCAGAAGCAGGCAGATCCCCATGTACGACGGAATAGCCAAGGTGTGGAACCCTGTATGGGGATACGTGATGGTAATGGAGGAAGACCGTGAGCGTTCCGAGAGGCTCATAGTGGAGTACATGGATTCCTGCGGCAACGGTGATGACCTCGATTACGACGAATACATGGACGAGGATACGGACCGGTGACCATTATCCTTATCCTTCAGAGCCTCCTGCTGGCCGCATCGGGGTGGTACGCGGAACCGGCCCCGCCGGACTCCGCCTCCATCGGGCGGGCCATTGAGCAGGATCCGGTGGAAGTCCTGGTGTTCATGGCAAGAAGCGGTCACGTGCCCGGATGGATGGACAGGGGAGATTTCGTCTCGGCGATGATGGAGGAGCATCCATCGGATTCAGCCACGATAATCTGGGCGGCCTCGCTGCTGGGTACCCCGTTTTCCAGCGGTATGACACCGCTGCTTGTCCAGTACGGCGATGAATGGATGATGCCGGACCCCTCCAGCGTATCCCGGGAACCCCGCCTGCTGGACGGGTTACTCCGCAGAGCTCTGCGCAAGACGGCGGCAGGCGAGGAAATCCCCGACATGGAAGCTGTGCTGGACCTGGTAACCCGCTCATGGAACTCCATTCCCGCCGGTTCCAGGGCGCTGTCCCTGGAGGTACTGGGAAGACTGGGAATAGACGCCACCGGAGAACTGAGCGAGGACGATCTCGCGAAGGCCGGAGTTGCGCGGCTGGCGAGGTACCGCGGGGAGACGGACAGAGAGTGTTCATTCGATTCGGTACCCGCCGACGACCCGCTTGCAAGGATTTACACAGCAGCCTGCAGTCCTCCTGAAGAAGCCGGGCACATGCTGGACGATCCGCTGTGGGCCGTTCGGTACAATGCCGCCATGTCCGCTGCTCCGGAAGCACTGGAATCCCTGCTTCAGGACCCCGTCCCATACGTAAGGCTCCATGCAGCGGTGGCCAGACGTGAGGAGGGCTTCTCAGACGGCGCACGGGTGCTGCGGGAACTGGCATGGCTCGAAGGTCCCGTGGGCCACATGGCTGCGGAGGAGCTGGAAGCCCCCGACGCCGAACTGCTGCAGCAGCTGATGGAGCATCCCGACCCGGGAAGGAGGGCTGCCGCCCAGTCCGCCTGGCTGTCGGATTCCCTGCCGGTAACCCCCGAACTGGAGAGCCGATGGCTTTCGGATCCATACTGGCTGCTGCCCGTATCCCGGGCCTGGCACCTGGTGGAGACATCGGACTCCTCCGGTGCGATGCGGGTCATCGGGGAGATGGAGAACAGGAGGGAGAGCTACCGGGACCGGAGCGCCGTCGACGAGTATGTCTCGCTGCTGAAGAGGATGCTCCGGGGCGAAGCCGAAGGGGAGGCCGAAGAGGAATGGAGGGCCTACTCACTGCCATTTCCGCTGGACGGGCCTGTCCCCAGCAAGGTGCTGCTCAGGACAGGGGAGGGCGACTTCGTGATAGAGCTGTGGCCGGAGACGGCTCCAATCGCCTGCCGCAACTTCCTTCACCTGGCCGAAACCGGGTTCTACGATGGAATAGCCTTCCACCGCGTCATTCCGGGCTTTGTCGCCCAGGCGGGCTGCCCGGAGGGCAACGGCATGGGAGGTCCCGGATACTCCATTCCAAACGAGAGAAGCCCCGCCCACTTCGGCAGGGGTGTCATGGGAATGGCCGATGCCGGACTCAATACCGCTGGAAGTCAGTTCTTCATAATGCTGGACGACCATGGAAGGCTGGACGGCAGGTACACCGCGTTCGGGAGGGTGATCAACACCGTTTCCCTGGACCGGATAACCGTGGGAACTCCGATTCACGGCGTCCCTGCCCTGGCGGACTGAACCCTTGCAGCCCGGGGCTTCTTTTAATAATATCCAGGCTGAAAAATCGTCCTGTATCACAGCTTCTTCGAAAGGTATGAAATGACCCGCCAATTCAGCAGGATCCTTGTTACCGGCGCCCTGGGACAGATAGGTTCGGAACTCACCGAGGAACTCAGAGTGCGCTACGGCAGGGACAACGTCGTGGCGTCGGATATCAGATCGGGAGAGAAGGGAAACGGTGTTACGGAAGGTGGCCCGTGGGAGCTTCTTGACGTCACCGACGGGGCAGCTGTGGGGGAAATGATAGGTGACATGGGCATTGACGCGGTGTTCCATATGGCCGCCATACTCTCCGCAACCGGAGAGAAGAATCCCCAGCTCTGCTGGAAAGTCAACATGGACGGTACGATGAACATCCTGGAGGCAGGTAGAGCTCATGGTGTCTCACGTATTATCATTCCCAGCTCCATCGCCGCCTTCGGACCGGAGACGCCAAGGGACGGAACACCGCAGGAGACCGTTCTCAAGCCCAGGACCATGTACGGTGTTACCAAGGTGTCCGGAGAGCTGGTCTGCGACTACTACGTCAGGAAGTACGGCCTGGATGTCCGCGGCCTCAGGTATCCCGGCATTATCTCCTCGGAAACCCTCCCCGGAGGCGGAACCACGGACTACGCGGTGGACATATACTACAAGGCCGTACAGGATGGCCGCTACACATGTTTCGTCAGGGAGGACACAATGCTTCCCATGATGTACATGCCCGACTGCATCAAGGCCACCATGGACCTCGCGGAAGCCGATTTCGATTCACTGGTCCATCACAGCGACTTCAACGTGGGGGCTCTTTCGGTCACCGCGGCCGACATAGCGGACAGCATAAAAAAGCACATTCCCGACTTCCAGGTGGACTACAGACCGGACTACAGGCAGGACATAGCCGACACCTGGCCCATGAGCGTGGACGACACTGCCGCCAGGGAGGAATGGGGCTGGGAGCCGGAATGGGACCTTGAGTCGATGACCGCGGACATGCTGGAGAAACTCAGGTCGAAACTCCTGTAGACCTCGAACAGTGTTGCCGCTGCATTTTTATCTGACCAGCAGGAACTTAACTGGCTCAGCTTCGACGCCCTCCAGCCGGGCGAAGTAGACCCCGCTCCCGCAGTCCCCAGAAGGTGTCCAGCTCGACGATACGGTGGCCCTTCGCCTGCCGGTTACATCGAATATCTCGATATCGGGCTGCGAGGTGATGCCGGTCACCTGGAACACCGCGGTTCCCGTGACCGGGTTGCGGGATACCCTGAAGCCGACTTCCGGACCCTGTTCACCGACCCCGCTCTGGGATGATCCCCCGTATACGCCGGTGTTACGTGGATCGACCCCCCTCATGGGCCAGTCGCGGTTGTTCTCCGCGACCTGCCCGTCCGTATCCCAGGCGTAGACCCATCCGTCCCATGTGGCCGCTACCAGCTCGTATAATCCGTCACCGTCTATGTCGCCCACTGCGGTTCCGGAAGTGGACGCGGCGGACATGGACCTGGGAAATCCCGTCAGTTCCGACCCGTCCGACGAAAGGGCATGAACGTTCCCTCCGTCGGTTGTGAAGGAGATGTCCTGAAGACCGTCTCCGTCAAGGTCCGCCACTACGGGGAATCCCTTGGGCCAGTGGCTTTCGTAAACGGGCCATCCCGGCAGGGGAACGCCGGTTTCCATGTCTATGGCCCATATCCTGTAATCGGCGGTCAGTTCATTATCCACCGCCAGAAGCTCCGGATATCCGTCACCGGTTATGTCGCCCATGCCCAGGTAGAAGAGCTGGCTTCCGGTGGCGACGGTAACCGGGAATCCCGGCATAACGGTCCCGTCGTGGTGCACCGCCACCGCGTACGCCGTCGAGGAGGCGTAGTAGCCCAGCATTATCTCCAGGTCACCGTCACCGTCCAGGTCCGCCGGTATGGGAGGTCCGAACATCAGATTGCCTCCCGACGGGGTGTATATGCTGACAGGGTATCCGGGCTGATGGTTGCCGTCGCTGTCGAAGAGATGAAGTCTGAAATCACCGGAGAACATCGTTACTGCGAAGAATTCCTCCCCGCCGTCGCCGTCCGCGTCGCCGAAGTAGATATCGAGAATGTCCTCGCTGCTGTTCAGGTCGGCGGTGTAGAGTATTTCGCCTGAGTAATCGAGGCAGGATATCCTGTAGTAGTCTCCCGTATTGCCCAGGGTGTGGGCCGTCACCGCCTCCATCTGACCGTCCCCGTCACCGTCTCCCAGTACGAACGGTGAGGCCAGTGCGTTGGAAGACTGGTCCGGCGCGCTCTGCGGGTAGCCGGCGAGATCGCTGCCGTCCGGGGCCCTGCCGTTGAAGCTCCACAGGTAGGAGGACCCGGCGTACCAGTCCCTGGTGGACCACATTATCTCGGCCACGCCGTCACCGTTCATGTCCCCCGCGGAGGGTCCGGGCAGCTGTCCGGTGGAGGCGTATCCCATGTATGTCATCTCCTGAGCGGGCCATCCGGGCAGAAAACTCCCATCCCCGCTGAGACCGAAGGTTTCCCCGCCGGTAAGAAAGATCTCGGCCGCCCCGTCACCGTCCACATCGTACAGCAGGGGGGTGTAGGGAAAACCTGCTCCGGGGGAACTCAGGTCCACCGGCCAGCCCCTGTGCAGTGAAGCATCCTCCCGGGGGTGATGTTCCTCTGATTCACAGGTTCCATTCGGGATCCATTCACGGTCCGGCGGTGTCTGTACTCCGCCCGAAGCTGAAAGCAGCACTGATAATAACGAAAGTGACAGTATCATTTATTCTCCAATCAGCAGGTCAGTGATTTCCATCAGCGCCATCACCCTGGAGATACATTCCGAACCATCGCAGCTGTTCCCAGAGCACGTGCTCCACGGTCTCCCGTCCACGGTAGCCGTGGTCCTCGTAGGGCAGCAGCACCAGCCGGGTGATTCCTCCGCAGCCGCGCACCGCCTCGTAGAAGATTTCCGACTGGAAGGTCCGGGTGCCCGGATTGGAGTCGTCGTCGCCGTGGATGATCAGTATCGGTTCGTTCACCTGGTCGGCGAAGAACAGGGGGGAGACCTGGATGTACACATCCCTCGCCTCGAACAGGGAGCGGCGTTCACCCTGAAAACCGAAGGGCTGGTTGGTCTTGTTGTACGAGCCGCTGCGCGCTATGCCCGCCCGGAAAAGGTCGGTGTGGGCCAG
>JAWOBF010000140.1:0-10006 GCA_046498225.1 Candidatus Aegiribacteria sp. | reverse complement strand
GTTGAGGGCGCGGTGGGAGGCAACTCCATACCGGCAAACCTGTTCGCGTCCATAGCGGGTGCTTTCATGTACTTCGCCACACTTACCGAGGTGCCGATACTTCAGGGGCTGATGGGAGCCGGGATGGGACACGGTCCAGCGCTTGCCCTTCTGCTGGCGGGCCCGGCGCTGTCACTTCCCAACATGCTGGTGATCAGAAGTGTCCTGGGCACCGGGAAAACACTGACCTACGTAACCCTGGTGGTCATCATGGCAACCATATCCGGAGTGCTGTACGGCACTATAGCCTGATACCGATTGAGATAAGAAAGACAGGAGGCGCATTAATGAGGAGCTTGCAAAAAATTCCTTCCATAGTACTAGGTATTACCGTAATACTGATAGCCGCCGTACCGTCCTGCGGGGACACGGAAGAGACCGGGGCTTCCGGTGGGGAAGAGGTGCATGAAGTGCAGGAGGGTGTTCCCACACTGATGGACCTGGGCTCCCTCACATGCGTACCCTGCCAGATGATGGAGGAAGAACTTGAACGTCTCGATGCTCTGACCGGCGATCAGCTCGAAGTGATATTCGTAGACGTAAACCAGGACCAGGCCGCTGCTGCGCAGTACGGTGTAAGAGTGATTCCCACTCAGATATTCCTGGCTCCGGACGGCACGGAACTCTACCGTCACGAGGGGTACATGAGCGCGGAGCAGATGCTCGCCCGCTGGATAGCCCTGGGCTACGACCTGAACACCGAGGCGGAGGGAAGAGATGCTTCGTGAGATATTCGTAGCGCTGACAGAGCTTCTCTACGCAGCTCCGCTGCTGGCCCTGACCGCCGCCCTGGCCTGGGGTATTCTCTCAATTATCCTGAGCCCCTGCCATCTGGTCAGCATTCCTCTGATAGTGGGCTACGTTGAGAAGCAGTCGAAATCCGGCGGAACGAACCCGGTCGCGCTTTCCACGATCTTCGCGTCGGGAATGATACTCTCTATCGCGCTGACCGGCCTCGTGACCGGGCTTCTGGGAAGGATGATAGGGGACATCGGAACTACCGGGTACGTTGTTCTGGCCCTGGCCGTGGTATACGCGGGACTGTCCATACTTGGACTGGTTCCCCTGCCTCTCACCGGGTCGAACACCGGCAGACACGCCGGCAGGGGGGCAGGCAGCAGGTGGGGCGGTTTCATGCTGGGCGTGATATTCGGAGCCGCCCTTGGTCCCTGCACTTTCGCCTTCATGGCTCCTGTCCTCGGGCTCATCCTCGCTCTATCATCGGAGAGGCTGCTGCTGGCGGCAGGGCTGGGACTGGCTTTCGCCATCGGTCACGGGGGAGTGGTCGTACTGGCAGGCTCCCAGACAGAGAGGATAGAGAAGCTGGCCGGATGGTCCGGCCGCAGCAGGTCCGCCGCGGTGATAAAGACCGTAAGCGGCGGGCTGGTGGTCGCCGGCGGTGTTTACCTCTTCCTCAAGGCTTTGAATATTGCATGAACGTAAACCGAAGAAAGGAGAGCGCATCATGAAAATACAGGTTCTGGGCATGGGATGCCCAAAGTGCAAAAAGCTCTACAAGGCCGTTGAGAAGGCAATTGAAGAGCTTGGCCTGGAAGACGTTCAGCTGGAGAAGGTGGAGAAACTCTCGGAGATATCCGCCATGGGAGTGATGATGACCCCGGCCCTGGCAATAGACGGAGAAGTTCCGGTGTCGGGAAGGGTACCATCGGTTGAAGAGATTAAAGGTCTCATCCAGGGCCGCTGACCTGAGAGGGGAACTGTTCCATGTCGACCAAGGCATGTGTCAATAAAGAGCCCGGGGGACTTGGATTCTTCGAGCGTTGGCTTACACTCTGGGTATTCCTCTGCATCGTGGCAGGCATTCTTCTGGGGAAGGTCGCCCCGGACCTGGCGTCAACACTGGACGGTTTCGCGATCAGGTCCGGCGGAGCGCCCGTGATCTCCATTCCCATTGCCGTATGCCTCTTCTTCATGATGTACCCTATCATGGTGAAGATAGATTTCGGGGAGGTTCTGAAGGCTGGCCGCAACGTGAAGCCGGTGGGGCTGACCCTCTTCGTCAACTGGATGGTGAAACCCTTCACCATGCTTGCCATCTCCCTGCTGTTCCTGGGAGTGCTGTTCCGGGGTTTCATAGGAGCGGAAGCGGTAGACCTGGTGAAGATGCCTACCGGGCTGGACCTGCCGGTGGGGGCTGTCCACGGTATTGGGACGGTGGTGCTGGAGAACGGCGTTAAAATGCTTCAGGTACCTCTCTGGAGGTCTTACCTGGCCGGCTGCATACTCCTGGGCATAGCACCCTGCACCGCCATGGTTCTGGTCTGGGGCTTCCTGGCAAAGGGCAACGACGGCCATACACTGGTAATGGTGGCGATCAACTCCCTGACCATGCTGTTCCTCTACGGTCCGCTGGGCGGTTTCCTGCTGGGAGTGGGCAGACTCCCCATCCCCTGGCAGGCTCTTCTGCTGTCAATAGGGGTATACGTGGCGCTGCCCCTGGCAGCGGGTTACCTCTCCCGGAAGGCCATCGTGAGGACAAAGGGAAGGGACTGGTTCGAGAGCCGGTTCCTCCATCTGCTGACGCCGGTGACCATCACCGCGCTGCTCATCACCCTTGTACTGCTGTTCTCCTTCAAGGGCGAGGTCATCCTGGCAAGGCCTCTGACAATCCTCTGGATTGCCGTACCGCTGTTCATTCAGACCAACCTGATATTCTGGCTCGGCTACTGGCTGGCGAAGAAGCTGAAACTCAGCTACGCCGACGCCGCGCCTTCAGCCATGATAGGGGCGTCGAATCACTTCGAGGTGGCCATAGCCACGGCGGTCATGCTGTTCGGACTATCCTCGGGAGCAGCCCTGGCCACTGTGGTGGGAGTCCTCATCGAAGTTCCGGTGATGCTGATGCTGGTGAAGATCTGTCTTCGCACCAGCCACTGGTTCCCCGGCGGGAAGCACATTCCGGCAGCAGGAAGGAGCCGAGGAGCAGAACCGGCGTACTGATGGCTATTCGGAATCTACATGTACGCACGTGCGGTTACGGCCCGAAGATTTTGCCCGGTACATGGCGGAATCAGCCATTTTGAGAAGACTCGCGGCGGTGTCTTCGGGCCCGGCCCGGGCAACCCCAAGGGAAACTCTCACCGGAGGAAGCACTCTGCCGTCGGAAGTCACCACATCCGTCCTCCCTATGGCCTCCCTTATCCTCTCGGCCACCTTCACCGCCAGCTCAACGGGAAGACCGGTCAGTATCACCACGAACTCCTCCCCGCCGTACCTCGCGCACAGGTCCGCCGGGCGCAGGCATTCAACGGCCGACCTCGCGACGGAGCACAGCACGGAGTCTCCCGCGTCATGGCCGTACCTGTCGTTGAACTGCTTGAAGAAGTCCACGTCGAACATGACAAGGCTCAGGGGCAGGCCGCTTCTCCGATGCCTGTCCAGCAGCCGCGGCAGCCTCTCATCTATCCATCTGCGGTTCTTCAGGCCGGTAAGGGAATCCAGGAGGGCGTCCTTCTCGAACCTCCTTCGCAGCTGAATGTTCCTGGTTATGGTGTCATCGCTGGACCGCAGCCGCTCCGCGAGCAGAAGCAGCATGTTGCAGGCGAAGGCGTGAGAGGCAGATACCAGGTCCCAGAACGACGATTCATTCACCTCAAGTATTCGAGAGGGGGACCGGGCCACCACGAACGCCGTGGCAGGGCTGTCATCTATCACCGAGAGCTCGCCCACGGTTCCTCCCGGTGCAAGTATCGCTACGGGGTTCCCCCGCGGGTCGTCCAGGTGCACACTCAGCTTGCCCGATAGAATGAGATAGAGCTTCTGGTTGCCCTGACCGGCCCGAAGCAGCGTTTCTCCCTTGTCCAGCTCAAGTACCGGACAGCCGGCGAAGACTTCGAGGGCCTGCTCTACCGGGACCCTTCTCAGTATGAAGAGGTCCTTCAGATCATCCGGCGTTACTTCAGCTTTCATGCTGCCTCCATCATATTACTATTCTGGCAGGCAGACACGGGCCGCCTCGACCAGTCTGACAATTGTACCATATTACACGATGGAGAGGAAGGGAACGTCATGGGTGGAGCGATGATCCTTTGTCTGGTTATGATAACACTGCTAGCCTGCGGTAATCCAACCGCTGGCGAAACTCCTCCGGGGAGCAGGGAGGATGCCGTACCGGAAGACGCCGTCAAGGTCACGCCCGATACGGACCTGTATCCTCCGGTTCTCCACTCCACCGAATGGGCCGACCCGGTACCGCTGGACGGGCCGGTGAACACCAAAGGGGTGGAGGACGCCCCGGTAGTATCCGATGACGGGAATACCCTTTACTTCTTCTTCACTCCGGATGCCTCCGTTCCCGCGGAGGACCAGCTGACGGATGGCTTCACGGGTATCTGGAAATGTCAGCTGGAAGGGGGGACGTGGAGTGAGCCGGAAAGAGTCCTGCTCTGCGAATCTGTCTCTCTGGACGGACCGATGGACCTCCACGGCGACACCCTCTGGTTCGCCTCGATACGGGAGGATATGTGGACGGATGACGGCGATATCTACCTGGGCGTACAGGAAGGCCAGTCATGGTCATGGTGGAACGCCGGCCAGCAGCTGAACGCCACATTTAACATAGGAGAAGTCACCGTCAGCCCGGGGGCCGATACTCTCATCTACGCCAGAAGCTCGCAATATGGGGAGTATGGAGGATACGATCTGTGGAGAAGCGCGAAAGAAGGCGGAGAGTGGTCCGCCCCGGAAAACCTGGGACCTGTTGTGAACTCCATATGGGATGACGGATGGCCCTGTCTTTCACATGACGGAACGGAACTTTGGATAACCAGGACGGTGAGCGGCCTGGGTTACGCCGGCCCAGCGCTGTTCAGGTCCACATGGAACGGCGATTCCTGGAGCGAACCTCAGGAGATAGTCTCCAGTTTCGTAGGGGACGCGGCGGTGGACGGCCAGGGCAATCTGTACTTCACACATGTCTTTGCTGACAGTTCCGGGGAGATAATAGAGACGGACATCTACTTCGCCTCGAGGAATTGAGCCTGGTCCGGCATGGGCTTTCGTTGGCCATTTAGCTTCCAGTCTTATTATTCACGGTCTGTCTCAGGAATTGCCGGTCAGTCGATCATCTCGAAGGAGCCAAGAATATCGTCGAATATGGCTCCATAGTCACCGAAGTACTCCGGGTTGGCAACGCACTGTACGAAGAAGTATCTGCCGTTTCCGGGGAATACTACCATTTTCTGGCTGGTACCCATTACAGTACTGGTGGCCTCGTAGGCCGTAAGGCCGGCGATTTCCGTTTCGTCCGCGCCGTAATTGCTCCGGAAGCCCTCCAGGTCGTAACCGGACCCCATCACGGTGATGTCCAGCTGAACGTGGAAGGAATCCGGGATAGCGGGGAAGTGTGCTCCGCCAAGTATTGCATCATCCATTGAGCCGGTTTTCGGATGGCTGTCGTCCCAGTGGCTGGGATAGGCAATGCGGAATCCGAGAGAGCTGTCGGCGTACCAGCTGTAGTCCCTGGGGAATGACAGCTCCGGCGCAGCGCTTTCCCCGCAGGCCTGGATGCAGACGAAAACAATGACAAACGCGATACTGAAGACGTGAGACTTCATGTTACCCTCCACTATTCAAGTACATCATCCCCTGATCACCGCTCAGCCGAAGCGGAAAGCATCGGCCGCGGCACGTACTGAGTATTCCATTATGAAAAAATCGCAGTTCGGTCAACCCCGCGCATCCCATCGCTTGATACCTGAAGGAGTCGGGCTAGGGAATGTCCGGCATGTCCACAACGTAGAGTTTGGGGTAATCCAGGTCCTGAAGGGAATAGACCAGTATCCGATCAGTCTGCACCTTGATGACAAGGTAATCTACGATGTCCTCACCGGTCACACCGTTGAAGCGTACGACACCGAAGTGTTCCCCGTCCCTGGAATAGACATCCATAACCACATCGTCGGCAGTGCTGTTCCTTACCCAGACACGCTCCCGGCCGTCGGTTCCCAGACCAAGGGGCTGTATCATCCATCGGTACGGGTCGGGTTCGTAGAAGATATGATCTTCAGGTATACCCCGCTCCCGAAGAATGGCGGTGAACATGGCTGTTTCGTCCTCTATCTCCGACCGTGTCTTCTCCACTCGGGGAATATCCCGCTCTATCGTTCCGTAGAGAGACCCGTCCGGGTTGAAAACATCTACACGGTATTCCTCCGACGAAGTCGGGGCAATGTACACCATCCCCTCGGGAGATGCCGTAAAAGCGGCCGATAAGAAGGACCCGGTAAGGAATTCATCCATCCGCTGAGGATTGTAGGGAAAGCTGTTCCGGAAATACTCCACAGATTGCTCCGGTTCCCCGTCCCACCTGGCTACGATGAAATTTACAATGAGTTCATCCCCGGCCGGCTCCGTGGTGGTGACAGCTCCGACAAATCCCATGCTGTCCACCCCCCAGGCCCACTGGGGAACTTCACGCCCCTGGTAGTCTATCATCAATTCGATGTACTCACCGTCCGGAGCGAACCGTTTCGCTCCCGAAGCGTGATCCAGTATCAGAATGGAGTTGTCGGAGAGTCTTGCCATTCCTCCGGGCCGGAGGAGCTCAGCGGGACCGGACCCGCTTCTTGAGACCTGTGTAATGAAGTCGCCTTCGCTGTCGTAGACCCTGCAGCAGGCCGCGGCTTCATCCAGTACGGCTATCTCACCGCCATCCAGCATTACGGCGTCGGTTATCGTTCCGAATACGTAGTTCGTATCTCCCATCAGCATTCCGATCGTGTCCGATGGAAACACATCAATTGTGTCCTGTACCGCGTCCACCGCTTCAGGGCTCTCTTCGGGCTGCGGTCCGCCACAGCCGGAGATGAGAGAAAGACAAAGGAAAAACAGCAGCGAGCTCTCAAGGCGGAATAAAAACCTGTCTCCGGTCATGAGGTCATCAGCTCCAGACATGATTATGCACTTCAGTATTGTCATTTCAAGCTTACAATACTGGCCGGTGAACTCAATCGTCAACATGAAACGGTGGAAATGAGCAGGTTCACCAGGCAATTCCAGCGGTATGCATGCACAGCAGTTAGCTTCAATTCTCCGAACTCTTCCATGGAGGGTTCCCAAAAAGGACCCCCATGTTTTGGTGTAGTGGATTTTATTTAATATTTGTCAATTTGGTAAGATATCGGAAGTTAAGTCCGACCGCGAACGGATGGCGCCTCGAATCACTATCTGCTCGAACCACCGGTGGACTTGTATTCAAGATTGATTATCAGCTTCCTTCCAGGACACGAAATACAAGACAGAATAAGACTTACCACAATCCTCTCATTTATGCCATGGAGCTGAAGACTGAGATGGATAGGGAGGGGCTGACACAGGCGGAGCTGGCCAGGAAGCACCGGATTTCAAGGGCGAGAGTCAACCAGTGGATATCTATTTTGAAGATTCCCAAGAGATTGCAGCAGCGGATCATGGCGATGGGGGACAACTGGGATCATAAGGTGGTAACGGAGAGGGAGCTCAGGAATAATAAATGAAATATCCTCTCTTCATCACTCGCCCAGCAGCGTCACCGTTGTTGAAACATTCCCGCATGATACTCGGTAAACGCCATACGGCAGCCGTTCTCCCGAAGCATCCTTGCCGTCCCAGAAGGCGGTAGCGTTACTGACCGGTACGGTCATCACAAGGCGCCCGGAGATATCGTAGATCTCCAGCTCATTTATTGTAACACCCGTGACCGTGAAGCTTACGCTGTCCGTGATTGGATTGCAGGAAGCAGAAATGGATGGAGGATTTATACCTGTTCCTGTTTCCTCTTCCGCTATCTCCAGCCAATTGTGGTCGAACCAGCCCATGACTATCCAGTAACCGCCTACTTCTACATCACCCTGGCTCCAGATAGCGAAGACATCTCCCAGTTCGTTGATCGTAGCGCTGAGTGTCGAGAGCTGCTGGACCTCCTCGTCAGAATAGTCGTAAGCAGGATATGGTTCTTCTATGAAATCACCATTGGTGTCGATCACGGCGAAATAGACCCAGTAGTTGAAGTTGCCGTCATCAGCGATCCACATCAGGTAGAGCTTTTCTTCCGAGGGATCCGGCAGAATGATCGTGGAGTTCGTGCTTGCACCCGGTGTTTCAACCTCCTGGTCACTTATAAGTACCTCTCCAGTAGCACTATCGATCTTGAATAGGGTTATGTAGTTATAACTTCGAGAGGCCTTGGTGAAGTACCAGACGTCACCGTTCACGTCCACCGTTGTCGAGAAGAGCGGATACAGGAATGCCAATCCCGTGGTCAGGGTGACAGCGGGTATGGTGATGTTCCCCTCCAGGTTGTACTGCACGTACATGGGTGTGGCGTAATCCTCCCGGTAGATGATGTGCACCCGGTTCCCGTCCACCTGGATGCCACCCGTCTCAGGCTCGCTGCCCGGAACAGTATCCCGCCACACCTCTCCGAATACGGGCTCCGTTACAGTGTACAATACTCCTGCCGGGATCACAGTTGCAGCATGGATCCGACCCAGGCTGTCGACGGCGACCTCCACGTTGGCACGATTGCAGTAAGAGTCTGATTGAAAGAGGCTGGTAGGGAGCACCTCTCCTCCAACGCTGTCCCGAATGCAATACCATGCAGGGACGCCCTGACGCCAGAAGCCAGAGACACTATCTCCATAGATTAGCGCAGCGGTGGGATTGATCGACCAAACATCACCAGAGACCATAGTCTCAGGAAAGATCACTGTTCCATCCGAGAGATAAACCTTATAGCCAATCCGGGTTTCCTGGTTGAAGGAGTCCCAGAACTGGTGCAGTGTATCCTGTCCTATAACACTCAGGGTTTTATCCTGACCACTAATGTAACTCCACATGTCCTCGGTTATGATGAGATCGCTCCATCCCGGCGCATGGGTCACCAGGATAGTGCTGGTCAGGATGATTGTCGAGATCATATTCTTTTACTCCTCAAGCAGTACACCCGTCCGCCCGGCATCGTGCTGGCACTGCGGCCAGGGGGCGTACCCCTCTTCGCATTCCCCAAGCTCCCAGACATGTAGATAATTGTCCACGGTCCCGAAGACAACCTCCACTTTCTCATCGTTGTCGATGTCAGCAACAACAAAGCCTCCAGGAACGGAATAGGGAAGATCGTACGGGAAGCCAAGTGCCGACAGAGGATCACCATCATTCTCATAGGCCATCACAGTACCAGTTCTGGTCGCCACCAGGAAGTCTGATACTCCAGCACTATCCAGATTGCCCAGCGCCGGGAACGGAGGATGGAGCATACTGGTAGTCGAGTAAGTTCCAGGGTAACCTTGAATAGCATCTCCGTTTGAGTACCATCCAAAGCGCTGGTTCTCAGCATTGGAAAGGATTCGATCCACTCCAGGGACTATAGGATCCCAGTCCGCCATGACGCAGCATAGAACGTGATATGATGGTTCAACAGATACAGCACACTCCTCGTGCTGGGTTATATCATCCGGATCAAGTAGCCAGGCAGGATATATGTCATCAGTGCCAACGGTATCGTCATAGTTCACCAGACGGGACAGGGCGATGGTCAGCCCTGCTGACGGTAGTGTTCCGATGGCCGGTATCCCCTCTATATGCTGGTCCTCTTCCCAGGTCTCACTGTCTATGAATTGAGCCGTATTCGTGCTCTCTTCATGATCGTAGATCCAAAGACCGCTGTGGTATCCGGTCGCATTATGCCAGGAGTAGGCGACGCAGAGTTCATCCGATACGTCCTGAGTCCCGTCGAAGGCTACGATCCAACCAGGGTAGTATATAGAAGGACTGGGTACGGGCAGGTCTTCAGAGTCCAGCTCGACGATCGACCCGTTGTCGAGACCGAGTATGTGAAGGGCGGGATCGCTGGTACTCTGTTTCCTGTAGATAGCGGCTATCTCCAGCCCATCATTACCATGGAAGACATCTGCCAGTGTTACGGTATTCGGGTGGGCTACTCCGGATTGGTTGCACTCATAGTAAGATT
>JAWOBF010000133.1:0-2820 GCA_046498225.1 Candidatus Aegiribacteria sp. | reverse complement strand
GAGCATCGCGCGGGACACGCTGCGGGACAGCCGAGCATCGTCGACACCACCATTCCCTCGGCCACGTATACCCCGTCATCGGTGGGTATTCCCCGGTAATCAAGGCCGGCCCCCGGCAGGTAGTAGATCAGATCGGTGAGCGTCAGGAACATGGAACCGATGTCCCCGGGGCTGTCGCCCAGTATGTCGGCTTCCTGACCGGAGCCCGCGTGTACGATAAGAACAGCGTCGTACTGGCTGAAATCAACATCCTGGTCCGCCGCGAGGACGGCGTCGTGCAGCAGCATGCAGGGACCTTCCATGTAGGGGTCCGTATAGCCGTAGTACATCATCTGGTGCGGCAGTGTGTAGCAGTCGTTCAGGCCGGCGGGATAGATGTCCGTCTCCAGCAGAAGCTGTCCTCCGCTAACGTCCTGGTAATAGGAGGCCAGGCCGTCCGCAAGCCCCTGAAAATACGTTCTGTCGTGGGGAGGGTCCGCCTCCAGGTTAATTCGTCCGTCTCCCGTTGTAAGGTCTGTGAAATCCTCCAGGAACTGCACCCTCACCATGCAGACGCGCATGGTCTCGTCCGTCCCGTCCCTGGCCTCCGGTCCCCTTACCGCTCTCCCCTCCGACGGCCTTTCGTGCAGGGGGGGCATCGCCCCGTGGACCAGGGGTGCCGCAGCGTAGACCGCACAGGCCGGCAGAACCGTCAGAAGAAGGAGCGGTATCCTGATCATCGCGCGCTAGAACCGGACGGAGAGCGAGTACTTGGAGTTATATTTGCCGGAACCCTGAAGGTTCTCCTCAACAGGTATGAAGGCCATGTCAAGCTGGAAGCCGGAGTACTGGATACCTGCTCCGAAGGTCGGGCCCTGAATGGTGGAGATACCCTCCGTGTCGTGAATGTAGCCGGCCCTGAGAGCCAGCAGGTCGTAGTACCAGAACTCCGCCCCGGCGCCCCACTTGTTCTCCCTGAACTCCTCACCGAGGCCGTCGTCGACGTTGGTGAGTATCTTGCTGTAGTCCGCCGTGCAGCGCAGCCTGGTCAGTTGTGAATCGAAGGGAATATAGGCCAGTCCGAGCCTCAGCGTCCTGGGCAGGGGATTGTTCTCCGAACTACCTCCGTAGCTCATGTTTGGTCCCAGGTTCGTCAGGCTGCCGCCTACGTTGACCTGACCGGCGCTCGCGAGCCCGATCTGTTCCATGGGGAGACGGTAGAGAAACCCCAGGTCCGCCCCGAAGGAGGTTCCCTTGCCGGAATCCTCGTAGTACAGATGGTCGTATATGAACTTGAGACCCAGTCCCACCGAAACGCCGGGGGCGACTTCAGTACCGAAAGAACCGGTGAGAGCCATGCCGTAGGAATAGAAAGAACCGAGCTCCTGGCCGGATTCCGTGGTCTCCAGCTGCTCGCCCATGGACATGAAGGTTAAGTTGCCTCCTACCCCGCCCCATCCGTCTATGTAGTTGGAGTAGCCCAGGTACTCGTAATACAGGTCGTCCGCCAGCTGGGGCAGCCAGTTGCTGTGCTGAAGGGTTATCTCCTGGGTTGAAGGGTCGACGAAGGCCAGTCCGGCGGGATTCCAGTAGGAGGCGGTGGCGTCGTTGGCCAGGGCGGTGAAAGCCTCTCCCATTCCGTTGGGCCGGGCTCCCGGTGTAATGGTCATCCAGATGACGCTGGCGGTGGACCCGTAGGACACACCCGCCAGGACGAAGATAAGGACAGGGGCAAGAAACGCTTTTGTCATGATTCCTCCTGCGGCACACCGAAGTCCTGCTTCGGTCTTTCGTTTATCAGTCATCGTCTCAGCTCAGGTTCAGGGCTGGCGCAGTACAGCAATAACTCCGGTAACCTCCGATGCACCGCTGGATACTTCAGCAGAGGCGGCGGATACGACGAAAATATATGAACCGTTGGAAACAGCGTCCCCATCCGCGTCCCTGCAGTCCCACCAGCACTGGTTATATCCTGCATCACCCTGGATGTTCCCGAAGCGGGCAACCCTTCTTCCGGCCACGGTATATATGGAAATCTCAACCGTTCCGGGGGCCGTCTGGGTCCAGTTTATGGAGGTTCCGTCCGCGCAGGGGTTGGGGTAGGGGAAAACGTCGAAGATGGCGAAATCATTGTCCTGGGTCACTGAGAATTCCATCTCCTCCGAGGAAATGTTGAGAAGACCATCCGCCGCCCGAAGCTCCAAGGTGTGACCTCCCGGCTCCAGGACACCCAGTCCCACGGTGAGACCGCCGGTGGTGCTGGAGCCCCTCCTGTACTCGAAGTACTCGGATACGTCCTGCGGGGCGCCGTCCAGGTAGAGGGCCAGCTGCCTTCCGGGGTTGCCCAGGAGGTTTATTCCGGAGCTGTCGGAGAGCTCCGCCCGCACCACGACCTGTCCGGATACCTCCGGCTCCTGTGTGTTCCTGTAACCGTCTATCCAGAGCTCTATCTCCGGACCCTCCGTATCATCGGCGGGTTCACCCCTGAGAAGCCACGCCGGGTAGGTGGAAGCGGAAGCTATCCCTTCCCCGCTGAGGAAGGTGAGGTTCGTCCGGGCCATCCTCCCGGTGTCGGAGTCCACCGGGACGAACATGTCGGCGGAGAAGCCGGGGCCGGCGGGGGCCGAACCGGAGTAGAACCTTCCCGGAATGGTGAGATAACCTATGGGAAGGGACTGCCGGAAGGTGTAGTAGGTATCGGGCAGGCAGGATTCCCAGGACTCCACCAGCAGAAGACCTTCCGAGGGAGCTGTTCCGGACACCGTATTGACCTCGCCGGCAAGGAGGGTGTCGGCGGCGATATCGAAGGTCTCCCAGGGAAATGCCAGCGGCAGGCTTCCA
>JAWOBF010000107.1:0-8531 GCA_046498225.1 Candidatus Aegiribacteria sp. | reverse complement strand
CGTCTGCAGTATTGAATGATGTGAATTCCCCGCCCGTATCCTTATCGCGTAGACCCCGGAACACGGGAGTTCAAGGTCAACCGCGTGAGACCCTGGAGAAAAGCTCCGGGAAATGCTGAGAACCAGCCTGCCGGAGATATCGTAAGCTCTTATTTCGACTGTTTCGGACTGGACCAGGTCCATATCGACCGTTGCCCCGTTGCGGGAGGGATTGATCGTACTGAAACAGTTCCCATCGTTCCATTGAGAACCGGCTGACGAGTACTCTTCCCACTCAAGGGACAATTCCTGAAGCATGGGCACTTGATTGACAGACCTTGTGGTCATGATAACTCTGTACTGAATGTAATCCTTGCCAGGGGGGATCAGACCGGAGAGGCTGTCCGGCATCCAGAGGGTATCCGACCATGTTCCCATGTCATTCGGATCGTCAGAAACCCTGAACTGACAACCGACTCTTGTCCCCTCCGGAGTAAAGGAGGAGTACAGAAAGTAGAGCCATGACGGATCGCTCGACACTCCAAGAACTGATGATTCCAATGTGCCGACATGGGAAGTGTCGGCCAGGTCCCACCAGCATATCTCCCTGCGGTTCGATGACACACCTGCCACATCCCAGCAGCCATCGCCGTTGAGATCATTCACGGTTACGCTGACCGGGTCGCTGAATTCATAAGCCAGGGTGATATAGTCCCACTCAAGTCCAGCTCCGTCCTGATTCATCCAGCACCCGACCTTATCACCGGAAGGGGCTCCGACAATGTCCGGGAGTCCGTCCGAGTTCATATCAGCGCACCACACCGTCTTACAGAAGCCCGGACTTACCAGGTGTTTTACCCATACCCCATCTGCCCATGCGGAATTCTTGTACCATACAATGCCCTGCCCATTGTTCGCCGAGCCCGCGACCACGTCCATGCGACCATCCTGATCGATGTCCGCACAGAAAACGGACGAGGCACGAAAAAGATCTCCATCTATCAAGTGAGGCTGGAAGGATCCCAGGCCGTCGTTCTCATACCACATGACGTTGTTTTCCGTGTAATAATAAGCGTCAACTATGTCCAGGTCGCCATCTCCGTCGATATCGGCTGTATCGATAGCTCTGCACCACCTTCCCCCGTAGCCATGTGGTATCCATTGAGAACCTGTTCCATCGGTGTTCTCGTACCACATACCATTACTGAGCACCACATCAATATCACCATCGCCGTCAATGTCACCTGTACTTATACAGAACGCATATCCGTCAATGGTGTATATCGCTCGCTTTATCCAATTGTTACCGGTGCCACCATCGTTCTCGTACCAATGAATACCTGAGTACCTGTCAGAAATGACAACATCCATATACCCGTCTCCATTGATATCATCCGCTACTGTCCACAACGGATCAGACAGCCATCCTCCTATTCCATGTCCTTGCCACTCAGTGCCGCTGCCATCGACATTCTCGAACCAGAACAGACCTTGATCCCAGTGGCCGCTGCTCACGATGTCAATGTAACCGTCTCCATCGATATCAGCGGTTACAACGTTGAAGACTTTCTTCAGGCCGGAATCCACCAGGTGTTCGGTTACGGGAGAGAGGACGATCTTCCCGGCGGTGCGATGCCATAGAACGTGTTCTTCAGCAAAGAACCTGTTACTCCAGCTCGTAACGGGTCCCCAGGTACCCGGGCCGCCGGCCCAGTCTGTCTGTGTTTCAGTATAAGCCGTCAGGAATAGGGGCCGAATAAAAAGAACCGGCAGGAGAATCGCGAACGCGCTCAGTCTGGAAACCCGGAATTCAGAAATGTTCATGGCACCACCAGCCTTGCATCATTAACATACGGTCACATATCCAGTGATACAATGCTGTTCTTCGGGACAGGGAAGACCTGTGGACCGGTTCTACTGCAATTCCCTTTCGATCGTTGACCGGTCGGGCCGGCTCCGGTATTATGCAGTCCGGCACTGAAGACGATGAAGCGGGAGAGCATTTCCGCCGACAGACAGGATCACGGAGCGGACAATGAAGGAGATAATGGAAGGAATGGAACCAACCGGTGGCCTCCGGTGAATCGGGCCGGCTGGGCCGGCAGCTCCTGGCGACCAGGAACCTCCTCAGGAACGAGGATGACCCGATCAGAAGAAGAAAACTCCTCAGGAGGGAGGTCCGTCTCCTGGTTGAACTGGATAACCTTCCGGCGGCGGAAGCCGCCTGCCGGAAGCTCATGGAGGAGAACCCCGGCTGGCCCGCCGCTTTCTCCATGATGGCAGACATAGCCTGCAGGGAGGGGGAATGGGAAAAGGCGGAGGAGCTTTTCGGAAGGTCGGCGCAGGAGCATGAACGGTCCGGTGACGCGGAGTCCGCGGAAAGGATCCGAACCGGCCCGCTTTACAGGCTGGCGGAAGCCCGGGAAGACCCGGCTGCGTGCCGGGAGCTGTGCTCCGGCGGCGGTGAACTGGCCGGAATCCTCACGGTACGCACAGCAAGGCTGGCGGGAAATCCCGCCGGGGACATTCCCGCCGATGTTGAAGACTGGCTGGGCCGCAGGCTGGCGGAACTGGAGGAAGCCTGGAGGGGAGCGCCGCCGGCGCCCCTGCTGGATATTGCCCTGCAGTGGAGGGCCACCGAGCCGGAGTGGAGATGGCGTTTTATCGTTGAGGGCATTCACCTGTGGCGCAGGAATGGCCTGGACATCCGTCCATGGGACGGGCCGCTGGAGGATACGGTCCGACCGGTGCTGGACCCGAGGTTCAGGAAGGAATGGAGGGATATCGGACAATGACCGAGAAGAAGGACCTTGAAGGCCTTTCGGCCCTGGGAGGGGACAGCGTTCCCTCCAGGGAGCTGGAGGTCTTCCCGAACCATCATCCCCACAGGGACTACGTGGTAACCCTCACCACCGACGAGTTCACCTGCCTCTGCCCTAAGACGGGACAGCCGGACTTCGCCTCCGTCACCATCGAGTACGTACCCGACCGGAGCATCGTGGAGTCAAAGTCCCTGAAGCTCTATTTTCAGTCGTTCCGGAACGAGGGGGTCTTTCACGAGCACGTCGCCAACACCATCCTGGATGACCTGGTCAAGGCCCTGGCCCCCCGCTGGTGCAGGGTGATCGCGGATTTCGGAGTAAGGGGCGGGATAGCCATATCCGTGGACGCCGAGTACGAAGATGAATAGGGACGGAGGATGAGCCTCCGTCCCTTTTGTCTCGCAATAGCAGCGGGTTACCTCAGAAGGTTTACCTTCCGGCTGACCATTCCGTCGGAAGTCGTGACGCGGACGAAGTAGACCCCCTGTCCGAGGGGGGCTCCGCTGTCCGAGGTACCGTCCCATGTCATGGAGTGCTCGCCCGGACCCAGGGTTCCCGGCGTGATGGAGCGGACCACCCTGCCGGCGATGGAGTATATGTCTATCTCCACATCGGAGGCCTGGGCAAGTGAGAACCCTATGGAGAGCTGCCCGTGGAAGGGGTTGGGGGTAAGGGAGAGCTCCGAAGAGAGCACCGCGTGGGACGGGGTTTCGCCTACGGGCACGCCCGGAAGGCTGGCCAGTTCAATGAACCTGCAGGAGCCGTAGTACTCGGTCTCCAATATGGCCCCGGTGGAGACGTCTATCTCATGCACTCCGGTGCCGTTGGTGGCCAGCAGGTTGCCGTTGCCCAGCCTGAACACGCCTCTTCCGCCGTCGAAGGTCCAGGTGTCGATTATGGTGCCGTCGATGAGGAACTGCGTGATGACGTCATCGCTGAATGATGCCACCAGGTAATTGCCCGGGTTTCCGATATCCTCACTCACCTGCTCCGGGAAACTGACATTGAAGAGTTCCCCGATGAGAGAGCCGTCGGCGTAGTAGTGTCTGACGTTGTCGGTGGTTCCCTGAATGTCGCAGAGAAGGGCAGACCCGGACTCCACCTCGTCCACGAAGAGGATGTCGAAGGGATCGGTGCCGTCCTGTATGAAGTACCCGGCAAAGGAGCCGGGAGCGTTGAACATGGCAACGTAGTCGTCCCCGCTGGTCACGAAGACGGTATCATCCCTGAAATCGATCCCCCTGACGTTGTTGAGGTAGGTTCCATCGCCCACAACGTACATGAAATCGCCGTATTCGTCGAATCCGTACACGGCGTCGGCCACCTGGTCGGATACCAGTACAGGCCCATCCGGGCTTATCTGCATGGCGTTGATGGGTGTCGAAAAGTCGTACGCTCCGGTGGTGTCATCGACGATGAAGTCTCCCCAGTACGTGCCGTCGTAGGGGTCGAACATTCCCACCACGTCCGCGCTGGAATCGGGAATGAGCAGCACCGGGCCCCTGGGGGCCTGGGTTTTCTGATGGAACCTGGGGGCGTCCTCCGTCGCTCCGCTCTCCCCGGTCTCCTCCATCCTTTCCCGGTCCGCAGCCTCTTCAGACATCGCGAACAGGGAAATGGACATAACGAGCAGAACTGCAATCAATCTCATATCCTGTCATCTCCTTTCAACAGTGTAGGGTCACTTTCTAACAATAGCCATATCCATCAGGAATGACAATGAGGGATACCGCTTTCCCCCCTACCTGCTCCACTGCAGTCGGGCGTAAGCGGTGTGGTTGTGAATGCTCTCCTGGCTCTCGGCGGTGACCCGGAACCATGCTATCCTTGAGTTCTCCATCAGGTATTCGGAGGCGTTCCTGACCATGTCCTCCACGAAGACCGGGTTGTCGTAGGAACTCTCGGTGACGAACTTCTCGTCGGGCCTCTTCAGCAGCGGGTAGACGGGTGATGACGCCGAGGCCTCGGCTATCTCTACCAGTTCCTCTATCCATACCATTTCCGGAACGCCGTTCTCATCCATGGCGCTCCTTACCTCCAGGGTGATACGCGCTCTCTGGTTGTGGGCGCCGTAATCGCTTATCTCCCGGCTGCACGGGCACAGGCTGCTCACCGGCACGGAGACGGTTAGCAGGAAGTCCTCCCCCTCCGGGCCGCTGCGGCCCTGGAAAGTGCAGTTATAGTCCATCCTGGCCGGCACCCCGGTAACCGGGGCCCTCTTCTCCAGGAAGTAGGGAAAACTCACGGTCATGCGGGCGGACCGGGCCTCCAGGACACTCTTCAGCTCATTCAGGATGGCCGGAATGGTCCCTCCGTCGAAAACGCGTGAATGGCGGCTGAGGACCTCCATGAACCGGCTCATGTGGGTGCCCTTGAAATGGTGGGGAAGCTCCACCGACATGGAGATGGTGGCCACCGTCTCCTGCCTTTCCCTCTCCCTGTCCAGTATGGCGACGGGATAGAGAAGGTCCTTTATTCCAGCCTCGTCCAGCGTGATGTTGCGGGAGTCCCTGCTGTTCTGCACGTCGACCATCGGGATCAGTCCCCCCTGTACCTGCAGCCGGTGGCGGAGGTCTCGCTTACCTCCACCATGCTCAGCTCGGGAAGGGCCGGCTTCAGCCTGTTCCATATCCAGACGGCTATGTTCTCGCTGGTGGGGTTGTTCAGGCCGGGGATGTCGTTCAGGGTCGCGTGGTCCAGCTCGTCTATCACCGGTTCACAGAGTCTTTTGATCTCTCCGAAATCCTTCACCCATCCGCTCTCCTCCCCTACCATTCCCTCCAGGCGCACCACTACCCTGAAGGTGTGGCCGTGCATCCTGCTGCAGCTGTGTCCCGGTGTGATGTTCGGCAGAAGATGGGCCGCGTCGAACTTGAACTCCCTGTATACCTCCATGGTCTGATATCCCCTCTAGGGTATTCCTGTGTACTTGTGCATCTGAAGGCTGAGCTTCCATCTCGGGTGCGCCAGGCAGTATTCAACAGCCTTTCGAATGTTGCTTTGAAGACGGTCCCCCCATACCGGCTGGAGGTAGAAATGGGTGAAATCCAGCCCGAGGAAAACCTCCGGGTCAACCCCGTCCGCGGGAAAGGGCAGCTTCAGCTCGTCCCCCTCCCGTATGGCCGGAATACCGCCGTCCTTGGGGCTCACGCACATCCAGTCGATACCTTCCGGGGCGGCCAGGGTTCCGTTCGTCTCCAGGAGCACCGAAAAACCCCTGTCATGAAAGGCTTCCACCAGGCGGCCGTCCAGCTGGAGCAGGGGCTCCCCGCCGGTGCAAAGCACGGCCTTCCTGCTTTCGTCACCCCTCCACAGCCCGTCCGCAGCCGCGGCCAGCTCCTCGGGGCGGGCGAAGATACCGCCTCCGGGGCCGTCGGTGCCGGTGAAGTCGGTGTCGCAGAATTCGCACGAGAGATTGCAGCCCTCGAAGCGGCACAGGACAACCGCCCTGCCGGCGTTGGCCCCTTCTCCCTGGATGGTGTGGACCATCTCCTTCACCCTGTAGGACCCCTTCATCCCTCGTCCTTCGAGTAGACCGCCGGGTCTTCCAGACCGACCTCCCTGAAACCCCCGAGCCGGAGAAGACACGCGTCGCACCTTCCGCAGGGCCTGCCCCGGTCATCCGGGCTGTAGCAGCTGTGGGTGAGGGAATAGTCCACCCCCAGCTCCATGCCCCGTTTCACTATCTGTGCCTTGGTCATGTTCAGGAGGGGAGCGTGGACCTTTACCGGCCTGCCCTCCACAGCGGCCCTGGTGGCCAGGTCCGCCAGCCGCTGAAAGGCACTGACGTACTCCGGCCTGCAGTCGGGGTAGCCGCTGTAATCCAGGGCGTTTACCCCGATGAATATGTCCCGGGAGCCTGTGGACTCGGCGTAGGCCAGGGCCATGGACAGGAAGACGGTGTTCCTGGCGGGAACGTAGGTGGAGGGGATGGCGGTATCGCTGCGGCCATGGGAGCTGCCGTCGGGAACCTCGCCTGTGCCGGTGAGCGAGGAGCCCCGGAACAGAACGGGATCCAGCTGTATCTCGATGTGATTCCGGACACCGGCCCTTCCAGCCGTGCGGCGGGCGGCCTCCAGCTCCGGGGTGTGCTTCTGGCCATAGCTGAAGGAAAGGGCGTCTACCGCGAATCCCGCCTTCAGGGCCATGTACAGAACGGTGGCCGAATCCAGGCCTCCGCTGAGAAGCACTACTGCCGTTTTCAAAGGTTCTGACTCCTCCCCGGTTCCATGTCCGGGCTTTAATATATCCAATTCCGTCTCACCCATTAGATGTCCGTCTGACTGGCGGTACTTGTCATCAGGATGTTTTTGTAGCAATGTCAGCTAGGGGAAAGGGAAAGGAGAAGCTATGCCGACTTTTGTACTGATGACCAGACATGGTCCGAAGAGCATGCACGACGCGGGAAGCAGGAAGCAGATGGGCAAGGAATGGCTTCACAAGGTCAGGGAAGCCTGCCCGGAGGTCAAATGGATAGCCCATTACGCCATACTGGGACCCTACGACTTCATGGACATCTACCAGGCGCCGGACGTGGAAACCGCCCACAAGGTCTCCCTCATATCCCGGTCGGAGGGCGCCCTGGAGGCGGAGAGCTGGCAGGCTCTGGAATACAGGGATTTCCTTGAGGTTCTCGAGGAAATAGAGGACTGACGGCCGCGGGCCGGTATCCGTGACGGGAGAAGTATCTCTTGGCTAGGGTCCTGATAATGAGAGGGCTGCCCGGAGCAGGTAAATCCACCTGGGCGAGGCGCAACTACCCGCAGGCGCTGGTATGTTCCGCGGACAGCTTCTTCCTGGACGATGAAGGTGTATACAGGTTCGACGGTGACCTGCTTTCCGACGCCCACGCCTGGTGTCTCAGGGGTTTCGCGGAGATAATGTCATCCATGGAGCGGGATGACTGCCACCCGGCGGAAGTGGTCATAGTGGACAACACCGCCATCAGGGCATGGGAGATATCCCCCTACTACAACCTGGCCCGGGCCTACGGCCATGAGGTGAGCGTGGTCCAGATAGACTGTGATGTCATCACCGCCCATTCCAGGAATATTCACGGCGTTCCCATGGAGAGGATGGAGATGATGGACCAGGGCCTCTGCAGCGAGGAGCTCCCGCCCTTCTGGGAGGTCCTTACCGTCGAGGGCGGGGAGACCGGGGACGGGAAGCGGCCGGATTGACAGAAGAACCG
The DNA here is from genome assembly GCA_046498225.1 of Candidatus Aegiribacteria sp. Taxonomy (GTDB): domain Bacteria; phylum Fermentibacterota; class Fermentibacteria; order Fermentibacterales; family JCC-6; genus Aegiribacteria. The sequence continues at coordinate 539 of JAWOBF010000107.1, read as the reverse complement.
CGGAGACCCGCAGCAGACATTTCTCCGGAGCCGGAGGGTTTCGATACGGCGAAGATGAAGAAGGGCATCTACATCTTCATCGTTCTCACCATCGCCGCTCTCACCGGAATATTCCTATATACCCATACCGGCAGGACCGTGGAGGACTGATACCTCGCAAGCCAGGCTCCAGAGCACGTCGTCACACCTTGATCTTTCGTCCAGGCAATTGGCAAGTTTACAACTCCCCTCTGGAAGATCCTGTCAAGCTCAAACATTACTCTGGCCCACTTGTAAATTTAAACACTAATACTTTAACTCAAGTCCAAGATGCACCAGTGAACTATTTAGTGCCGCTCAATGGAATTTTATTGGGTATAATTACCGCCAGTACCAATGCGTTAGCTAAAATACCTTCAGAATATGCCTCCATAAAAGATCTATTAAAGTGGGCCAGTCCTTCTGTACACAAATCTTTAATACAGAAGATTCTGCGCACCGGTTGTGCTGAAGTCACCTATGCAGATACTATTTATAATGCAGATCAGGTGCTTATTACC
>JAWOBF010000098.1:0-18225 GCA_046498225.1 Candidatus Aegiribacteria sp. | reverse complement strand
GCGGAAGGAGTCATTGCTCCTTTCATATATTATGTTTCTCCACCTGACGAAATCGGAAAGGATTACTCTGTGCGGAGAAGGCTTTTGAATCCCATTGCATTCATCGGAATACCGGCACCGGCCGATGCCGGGACGGGAAACGGATGACCGGCCAGCAGGTCCTGGTGGCCTCAGTGCTGCTTGCGGTGGTTGTACTGCTGTATTCCCGGAAGGTCACCGCAGCCTCGGTGTTCATCGCCGCGGCCGCATTCCTGGCGGTGACCGGAGTGCTCACCCCCGAGGAAGCTCTCTCCGGTTTCGCCAACGACGCCATAGCGGTGATGCTCATGCTCATAGTGCTGAGCGAGATAATGAGGAAGACCGGTTTCCTGGAATGGATATTCGAGAGCAAGTTCACCATTTCAGGCCGCTACATGGGCTTCATGGGCCAGATGATGCCCTTCGTGGCCGGAAGCTCGGCCTTCATGAACAATACTCCCATAGTGGCCATGATGATCCCCTTCGTCAGCGACTGGGGCAAGAAGCATGACATACATCCGTCGAAACTGCTGATACCCCTCTCCTGGGCGGCTATCCTAGGGGGAATGGTGACACTGATAGGAACGTCCACGAACATGATAGTCAACAGCCTGGTAGTGGGAAGCGGCGGGAGGGAACTCTCCATACTCGAGTTCACTCCGGTGGGGCTGATGCTTCTGGCCGGGGGGCTGCTCTACATGTTCCTCGTGGGCTGGCGGCTGCTTCCCGACAGGAAGAACCCCTCCGAGAGCTTCGCGGAGAGCCCACGGGAGTACGTTACCGACGTGATAGTCGAGCCCGGTTCTCCCCTGGTGGGCAAGACGGTTGAGGAGGCTCAGCTCAGGAAGCTGAGGGGACTCTTCCTTGTCAGGATAATAAGGGAGGGAGGGGCGGTCACTCCCGTATCGCCGGAGGAAAGGCTTCAGCCCGGTGACGAACTTGTCCTTGCCGGGGTTACTTCCGCCGTGGCGGAGCTGGTGGCCGGATGCGCCGGCCTGAGACCCACCCCTGAGTTCAAGCTTCCCGACCGGGAAGACCTGGAAGTCATCGAGGCCGTCGTATCCCCAAGGTCGATCCTGCGGGGCATGCGGGTACGGGATACCGATTTCCGGGGAAGGTACAACGCGGCCATAGTCGCCGTGCACAGAAAGGGCGAAAGGCTGACCGGGAAGATAGGCGAAATGAGCCTTAGGTCCGGGGACCTGCTGCTTCTGGTGGCGGGCTCGGATTTCGGCAAGCGGGCGGAACTTTCCGACGACCTGTACGTCATCTCCATGATAAGGGAGATACACAACATCAACCTCAGGAAGTCCGTATTCATCCTGTCGGCGGGCTTCGCCTGCATAACGCTCTCCATACTGGGCCTGGTGCCTCTGTTCAAATCCCTGATCACCCTGCTGGCCGTATTCCTTCTGTCCGGAATAGTGTCACTCGCGGAGCTGAAGAGAAGCCTGAACATGAACCTGCTGATAATAGCCGCCTTCGCCATAGCCCTGGGAAGGGCGGTGGACGGCTCCGGCCTGGGCGGAATTCTCTCGAGGTCCGCTGTGGGACTTTTCGAACCTCTGGGAGCGGTGGGTGTTCTGGCGGCGGTCTACATTGTCACCAACCTTCTGGCCGATTTCATAACGGCCCCCGGAGCTGCCGCGATAGTATTCCCTTTCGCGGTTTCCGCCTCCGCGGCCATCGGGGTCGAGGGGACTCCGTTCTACCTGGCCGTGGCATACGGTGCCGCCGCGAACTTCATCACTCCGGTCGGGTACCAGACCAACCTGATGGTCTACGGGCCGGGAGGATACAGGTTCGGCGACTTCCTCAAGGCGGGACTTCCCCTGAAGGTCATCTGCGCGGTGATAGCCGTGGGAGGCCTCGCGGTGGTCTACGGGCTGGCCTGAACTCCGGCGCGGTGCAGTTGACAAAGAGAGAAAAAACCTCTATGAACATGATGATGTTTATCTCTCCTGTTTCATACAGGAAGGGGTTTATTGAGGAGGTAGCTTATGGTCCTTGTTCTTCTGATGCTTTCCGCCCAGCTTCCGTCTGGATGTGACGGGGGCATTCTGTCATCGAACAGTGTGGTCATCAACGAGTTCATGGCGCTGCCGCAGAGTTCGTGCACGGAGGCTGACGGAGAATGGGTGGAGCTCTACAACAATACCGACGAGTGGATCAATCTCTCCGGATGGGTGCTGGAGAACAGCTACGGACAGGAGATCTCTCTCTCGACCTACCTTCTTCCTCCCCAAGGGTATTTCGTCATGGCGGCCTGCGGCGACGAGACCCAGAACGGCGGAGTTGCGCCCAACCAAGTTTACAGCGGTTTCACTGTCCATGAGAATGGCTCCCTCATTCTCTACAACAGCGCAAGAGGCATAGTCGACCGCATAGATTACGACGGCAGCTGGCCGATACAGCCGGGCGTATCCTGCGAGAGGATAAATCCCGGATGGGTCTCCAACAGCAATTCCTCCTGGGATTACTCCACTCTCACCTTCGGCCTGGGCGACATGGGAACCCCCGGGGGGCAGAACAGCGTTTACCAGAACTCTTTCGCCCAGAACAGCTGGGCCTTCATAAAGGCATTCGTACAATAGACTGAACGGAAGAGATACTTGAGAGCTTTCCTGGCGCTTCTCTTCATATCCGCGGTGTCCCCTCTCCTGTCGCAGGAACCCCTGGTAGTGTTTTTCATCGACCCCTCCTATTTCGAGTATTCCGGCGATGCCATGCTGGTCCGCACACCCGGCGGCAGGCATTTCGTAATAGACGGGGGAATGAGGAACACCGGTCATCCCCAGTGGGACTGCGGGGAACAGAGAGTGCTGCCTCTTCTGGACAGTCTCGAGGTAACCTATCTGGACGGAGTGGTGGGCTCCCATCAGCACGCGGACCATATAGGAGGACTGATATCCCTGTTCAGGGAACTTCCGGTGGGCACGGCCTGGGATTCCGGCTGGCCTTACGAAGGCACGTGGATATACGAGGAGTACCTTGAGGCCATAATGGAGAACGGCGCCGGCTACGTCATTCCTCGAAGGGGCGACCAGCTGGACTGGGGGCCGGAGCTTACCGTTGATGTGCTTCACCCGGTGGAGCCCCTGTCGCCCTCCAACGTCAACAACTCGTCGCTGGTGCTGCGTCTCACCTACGGAGAGGTCTCCTTCCTGTTCACCGGAGACCTGGAGGCCGGCGGGGGGGAAGATGTCATACTGGGGGCCCTGAGCACCGGGGAGATAGAGGATATCTCCGCCGACGTTCTTAAAGTTGGACACCACGGTTCCTACACATCCACCTGTACACAGTGGCTTGCCCAGGTAAACCCGTCCATTGCCGCCATCTGCGTCGGTTCGGGCAATCCGTACGGCCATCCCCACGACCAGGTGGTAGACAGGCTGCTGGGAAGGAACATAACCGTCTACAGGACCGACCTGCACGGAACCTTCTACATCTCCTCCGACGGGGAGGGGTTATACTACAATACCATGCCCCCGGAGGGCGGAGGGCCGGAGCCCGAGGGGGATTTCGCCGTATATCCAAGCCCGGCCACCTCTCAGGCCAACTTCGCCTGGAACGTTGAAGCCGGAGATGAATGCAGGATAAGCGTATACAACCTGAACGGTGAGGTGGTCCTGGATGTGACCGCCGCCGGAGGAACCTGCGCGTGGGACCTGAGCACAGAGGGGGGACCGGCCTCGCCGGGACTGTACGCGGCGGTTTTCAGAATAACTGGAGGTGGATCGTTTACAGAATACTTTACCGTATCGCGCTGATCTGCCTGGTTTCTTCCGCCGCGGCGGGTGATACCGGCACGGCGGACATGCTGGTCCTCTCGTCTCCGGGGTTTCCCGCCCTTATGATGATGGGCCCCGCCGGCAGACCGCTGGCCGCCGGGCCCGAATCCGGTTTCGGCAATCCCGCTCTCATACTTCCCGGTTTCACCGCCGCGGGAGGAAGGTGGAACCTCCAGACCACTGCGGTTTCGGTGGCCGGAGGATTCTCCGCCTCCCCCGAGCTGAAGCTGTCGGCGGGGCTCACCTACCTGGGCAGGGGAGGAATACTGAGAAGGGATGAGACCGGAGCGGTCACGGGAGAGTATTCATACTCCACGGGCAATTTCTTCGCCGGGGCTTCGCACCGGCTGAACCACTGGCTCACCGCGGGGGCCGCAGCCGGGATAGGATGGGAGAATATCGATTCGGGATCGGGCGCGGGAATTACGGCCGCAGCCGGTCTTGCCGCGGACGTGGGCGAGGCGGGCGCCGCGGGCGTCTCGGTTACCGGCCTGGGAACCGCCCCCTCCTGGAACGGCGTTTCGAAGGCCATGCCGGTGGAGATATCCGCCGGCGCCAGCTGGAGGCTGAACAGCCTGCTCACCTGTTTTGCCGGAAGCGGTCTGGGACTTTCCACCTCCAGCTCCCATGGAGGGGGACTCATCATCAACGTTCCCCGGCTCATGGTATCTGCAGGCTACCGGCTTGTTCCCGGGGAGGACGAGCTCACGGGATTCTTCGCCGGAGTGCAGTACACCTACGAATCGGGGGAGACCTACATAATAGAGGCGGCCGTCTCACAGCGCGACCGGCTGGAATGGCCGGTGCTGGCGGGCATCTCGGTCCGTCTCTGAGCTGAAACAACCCTAAAAGATACATTCCGAGCCAGGCACCGAATGCGCGTTACTTGAATTTCGCGGCGGAGGTGTATCCTTCCAGGTCGTAGCTGATTTCCTTCGATGGCATGGGCAGCCTGTCCAGGGGAACGCCGGCCTCCTCCAGGAAATTCTCCGCCAGTGAACCCCTGTAATCTGAAAACACCACCACCCTGACGATGCCGGCCGCCAGCAGCGCCTTGGCACATGTTGTACAGGGCATGTTGGTGACGTAGGCGGTGGCTCCCCTGATGGAAACCCCGTGCCTGGCGGCCTGGGAAATTGCGTTCATCTCGGCATGATTTGTCCTTACGCAATGGCCTTCAACTATCAGGCATCCCACGTCCTCGCAGTGGGGAAGGCCCGGGAGGGAGCCGTTGTACCCGGTGGACAGAACGTACTTGTCCTTCACCAGAACGCATCCGCAGTGCATCCTTGGGCAGGTGGCCCTCTCGGAGGCGAGCATGGCAAGCTTCAGGAAGTATTCGTCCCAGGATGGTCTCAATTCCTCCTCCTTCTTTTCACGGCGTGGCATGTGGGGAACGATTAAACTATTGGAACGCGTAGTCAAGCTGGAAGCCGAAGTCCGTACGGGAGTCTCCCTGAGTTTCCTCCCAGCCGGAACCGAGGGATGAGGCTCCATCCACGGTGCGCCTGGAAACGGCGCCCCGCAGCCACAGCTTATCGGCAACCCTCACCGAAAGCTGTGAGAACAGCAGGATGGTCCTGCCGTAGATGGCGGTGGAGCTGAACACGCCGGGGAATGAGGACCCGCCGGCGTACACCCTTGAATTGTATCCGTCGGTGGAGCAGGCGGCTCCGCCAAGGTCCAGCCTGAATCCGCGGCCGCGGGTGTACCTGAGCTTCAGTTCAAGGCCGGAGCCGGATTCGGTGGAATCGAGCCGGGAGTCATTCCAGCCGGAGAGCTGGACCTTCGTCCTGATGGACAGGAGGTCGTGCGGCTGCCATACAGAACCGAGCCAGCTCCTCCAGCTGAACCGGTTGGACTCGGTCCTGGTGCGCGATCCGAGGGAGCCGGTCATGCTCCATGGGAAACGGTACTGCAATTCCATGGAAGCCAGGAGGAGGTCGTCGGTTGCACTGAAGTAGGCGCCGGCGCCTGCCTTTACCGCCGCGCCCGGGAATACCCTCCACCTGAAGCCCGTGACCACACCGATGTCACACTGCCGTGAGACCGGGGCGGATGACCTCTCCGCCGGGAATCCCTCCGGGTTGCGAAGCACCGTTACCATGTGACGGAAATGGGCGGCATTGCGCGATAGAGCCGTCCAGCCGGCGACAGCCGAGCCGGATGAATCGCCTCCCACCGCCACCTCTCCCGAGCTGTTCCAGTCTCCCAGGTCGGCGGACCAGTCCGTTCCCAGCTTCATCCAGGAGTATCCGTCGCCCCGGTTCCTGGATGCCGCCATACCCGTGAGGCCCAGACCGCCGCGCGCCAGTCTCACCGCGGCGAGCTTCTCCAGGAGGGCTCCTCGGCCCAGAACTTCCGAAGGGGTGCGGTGATAGCCCCCGGCAAGCGAATCTATCGGTGAGAGCGCCGCCAGGAGGGAGATATCCAGCCCGCCGGCGGACAATATCACACCGGCGCCCGTGAGCGGGTCGGCACGGCAGCCCCGGGGCGAGGTAGCCGGCCGGATGCGGTTCCTGCTGTTTGGAGGCTTGTACATGGAGAGTTCGCTGATGTCCGAAAAGCTCCCCGGCACGGCGATTACCAGGCCGGTTCCCATGTCCGCCCGCAGAAAACCGGCGGAGACGGAGCTGACCGGTCCGGCAGCGGGAGTCCAGGCGGCGCCCCCGCCCAGAATGTCACCCCAGTCCTCGCCCCTGGCCTTATGAGTGAGAAATGTGAATCCCCATGCGCCGGAAGAGTACATGAGCCGGCTGTAGAAGTCCCATCCGTCCCCTGTGTAATAGTTCTCCAGTATTCCCCTCGGATCCGGCGCGCGGCGCTGCAGCCTGAACCTCAGGTCTCCCCCGGCGCGCGCCATGGAGAACAGAGACAGCGCCAGGACGGCGGGCGCGAGGAATCTCATTCGGCCGTAAGGTATTCGGCAAGGACCCTCATCATCGAAGGCCCTATCCCCGGCACCTCCTCCAGCTGCAGTACCGATGATACCGGACCGTTGGTCCTGACCCAGGAGGTTATGGCGGAAGCCTTGGCGGGACCGATGCCGGGTATTGCCGTCAGCTGCTCCTCCGTTGCCGTGTTGACGTTGAGCGGGAATTCCACCGCCGTTTCATCTTCCTCCTGTGAGGAGGTGCTGACGGGCCGTGGTCTGAATCCGCAGTTTCCCCTCGAGACGGATACGGAATGGGTGCCGGGCAGGGAGGAATGCTCGCCGTAGCCGTACTGCACTTCCAGGAAGGGCACGGACAGCTGGACGGAGGCCCAGAACCTTGCGGGCCCGGTCCTGATGCCGGTGCAGAGCGAAAGCATGTCCGCGGGAGAGAACGCTGTGTGAACCGAGTATTCCATATTCACCCCCTCCTGTCCGGCGGCTCCCAGCGACAGGACCACGTTCTCCGCCGGAACCACTCCCAGGGCCATTTCAACTGAACGGGGGGAGGCCGGGTCACCGGATGAGCCGAGATCCGTGCGGATCAGGCTTCTGACCAGGGCTGTGGCGTAGACCCCGTCTACCGGGGACCATACTGCCGAGCCGTGCAGCGCGCCACCCATGGCCCTGCCGTAGCCGCTTATCTGAAGCCTGTTGAGCGACAGGCCCAGGCCGGCGGCGACCCTGGGGACCAGCCTCCAGGCCAGCGCCGCGTCCGCGGATATCTCGGTGTAGGAATCGTCGCCGGAGACCGCAAGCATTCCTCCCACAGCCCAGGTGCTCCCCTGAACGTTCCCGGCCACCGCCGTTCTGTCCAGACGCTTCAGGCCGAAAGGCCTGGATGCCGAGACCGCCAGTCCCGGTCCCTCGAGGAGGGCCAGCGAGGCCGGGTTGTGCCCGAGAGCCAGAGGAGAACGGGGAAACAGGGAGGAGGCCACGCCCCCCTGAAGCCATGGCGACAGGGAAACGGGTTCGAAGGCGGCCGATGCCGGAAGGCACAGCGCCGCGGTAACTGCCAGGACTGCCGTCAGCTTTCCCATACAGTGAGTGTATTCGCGATTCGGGAAAGTTTCAAGGGGGGGAGGGATGAAGGTTGACAACAGCTCAGTGAAACATAAGTCTATCATGTTGATTATTGTATGGCCGAGAGTACGGCCCAAACGGTTTATTTTGGAGTATTTCGATGCTTTCCGGAGAAGAGGCGCTGGCTTCCAGGCGGCAAGTCTGCAGGAATGCGTTGCTGGCGCGCAGGGTCCTGGAGAACAGATTTCCGGGGGCCGACGATCCGGTGATGGAGTGGCTTCCGGACAGACCGGACTGGTCACTGGAACTGCCGGATGTCGATGTTCTCGAACGGGAACTCTCCCGCCTCAGGCAGCGGGGGGGCAAGGTGGTCCTCTACGGCCATGACGACATGGACGGCATGACCGGTCTGTTCATCGGCAGGAGAATACTTCAGGACCAGGGCTTTCGGGTCGTTCCCATGTATCCCAGACGTTCAACCGAGGAATACGGGCTGCTGCCGGAGAGGATGGAGGAGGTGCTGGAACCGAACGACCTCCTTCTCACGGTGGATTACGGCTGCTCCTCGGTAAGCGGCGTGAAGTGGGCGGTGGACCGGGGCGCAAGAGTGGTCATCACAGACCACCACACGCTGCACTATCCGCTTCCCCCCGCCCACGGAATGGTGAATCCCCAGAAGGTGGGACCCCCCGCCTCATACCTGGCGGGGTGCGCCGTACTGTATGCCGCGCTGGTCTCCGTCTACCCCCGATGGGAGAACCACCCGGAGCTGCTCACCGCCGTGGCCGTGGGAACCGTATCCGACAGGGTTCCCATGCTGGGCTGGAACAGGTATCTGCTGGAGATGTTCATGCAGGTCAGGCTGGACCGGCTGAGCGGCGGTCTGGCGGTCATGGCCGAGGAGTGGCCCGCCAGGCGCAGGGCCTGGACCGGGGCCATGGTCCGTCATGCCATAACATCCGTGGTGGGCAAGGGGGAGGCTTCGGGAATTCAGGTAATGCTGGATTTCATGGAGGACCGGAGCTACAAGCGATGCAGGAAGATATGGAAGCGTCTCACCAGACAGAGCAAGCGCAGGGCCCACCTGCTGTCGGAGATATTCTCCCGGGCCATAAGGGAGAGGGACGACCAGGCCTCCGCCTACGGAATGAACCTGGTTTACCTCGACCACATACCCGACGGGATGGGCGGCACACTGGCCAGCAGACTGAGCAGGATAACCCACCGGGGAACCATCATCGTTTCTTCCAGGGAGAAAGGCAAGCTGGTAGGCGAGGCGCGTTCCTTCGGCGACTGGGACATGGCGGATTTCCTGGTGAGCATGGGAGACGTATTCACCAGCGCCGGGGGACACAAGATGGCGGCGGGATTCAGCTGCCAGGGCCTTTCATGGTCCCAGCTGAGAGAACTGCTGCTGTCCAGGATGTCGGAATACCCGGTTGACCCGGTGCCCAAGCCGCACGTGGACCTGGTGGTGGATGAGCTTCCCGATCCAGCCGAGTTCCTCTGCCTGGCCCCCTTCGGAGGCGGCTTCCTGCCGCCGGCGGTGAAGAAGAACAACATGAGATACCTGCTCAACGTAGGCGAGAACGTCGCCAGCTGGTTCATAACCGAAGAATCCGGGGACTAGGGGCCTGACTCGACTTTCGGCAGTATGCCCAATTCAAAAACCTCCAGTAAATGGACATCATCGGTTCCATACGTTAATTTATTTTCGTATACTGCTATAAGTCATTTTCTCATGTCCGGCAGAGCGGGAGCGGACCCGAGAAGGCCGGTTTTCTGCAGACCATCCAGTGTAAGAAGGACCTTGCGGAAAAGGGGGCGCGATGGTTCATCACGCGCCCCCTTGCTTTCGCGTGTAAGTTGATTACTGCAGAACCAAGTCGTTATCGTCCCTTGGTTCCAGCTTGAAGTTGTCGAAGCTGTACCAGCATACACCGGTTATCTGGCTAAAGAAATCATCTAGAGTTGGTGCGTATGAGTAATCACCCAAGTCATCAACCCGAATTTCACCCGAGCCGTCATTTACAGCCCATTCACCGTAACCGAGGCTGTCCTCGGTCACCGTAGCATTGGAGACGGTGACAAGAACGGACTCCCACTGTTCTTGACCTGCAGTTCCGGTGGTGACGGCTTCGGCAGAAGGCAATGTGTGTCCTGAGGAGTGGACAATTACCTCAGTTGGAAAAGTCAGTTCTGTGAATGAATCAATCCAGTCTCCGAAGTAATCGTATTCGTCAACAGTGCCTGTTACAGTTACACTGTCCCCTCTCTGCAGGGAAGAGACTGCATCGCCATAGAGCGTCAGACCCGCCCATGCTCCACCAACGGCATCCATTATGACTGCGTATGCAGCTGAATTGGAGTAATACTCATCACCACCTACCACGACTATGCCAGTTACGCTTACCGTCTGCCCCTCGTAGGGAGAGGAGGACTGCTGGCCCTGTATCTCGTAGCAGGTGTAGACGTCGCCTCCGCCTCCGCCTCCGCCGTTGATGGTTATGTCATTGCCGTCTCTGGGCTGGATGCGCCATTCGTCGGACTCGTAGAAAAGAGGTCCCTGAACGTCCACGGTGTCCCCCACCGAGGGTTCGGAGAAGCTCCCCCTTGTTCCCAGGTAGCAGCTTCCGCTGCCGTCGTCTATCTCGTAACTGTAATCCTCCTCGGAGATAACCACGGCGTTGGTGACCGAGACTATGACGCCCTCGTACTGCTCGTCGTTCACCGCGGCGGTGGTGAGGGGAATGGGGTCGGGAACGGTGTGACCGGTGGAGATGACCTGAATGCTGTTGAGGTAGGTGAGCTCGGTGAGCCCGTAGTATTCATCCACAGTGCCCGAGATGGTGATGCTGTCCCCCCTGGCAAGGAAGGCGGCGCTGTCTCCGTACAGCACCAGACCCGTCCAGGGGCCACCTCCGGCGTCGCAAAGGACGGTGTAGGGACCGTAGTACTCGCCGCCGCCGGCGCTGACTATGCCGGTTACGTCGACTTCCTCCCCCAGGTAGGGCGAGGACTCCTGCTGGCCCTGTATGTCGTAGCAGCTGAGGTAGAGGCAGCCGCTGCCGGAGTCGGGGACGGTGACCTGCACTTCGTTGCTCCAGGATGAATTGTTGCCGGTGTTCCTGGTCCTGAGAGCGTAGTAGTAGGTTTCGCCCCAGTCCAGCCCACCATCGTTGAAAAGCGTGTCGGTGACATCGGTGGTGGTCTTGATGGGACTGCTGGGAGGGTCGCTCGCTATTCCGGATGTTGTGGAACGGAAGAGGCTGTACTCGGAGAAGTCATTGTCCGGGCACATGGTCCACCAGCCGGTCACCGAGTTGTTCAGCCCCGCCTGGGCAGTGAGGGAGGAGGGAGTGGGATCGGTTCCCGGGCCCTCCGGGTTCTCGTCGTCCCCGCAGCCTATGGCTATCATCACCGCGGCGAGGATCAACAGTGGCGCGAGCCACTTCCTGTTCTTCATTTTCATCTGCAACGCAACTCCTCTCAGATAATTAATAATCCGGCTGAACGTTCATCAAGCGGTCGTATCAGTCTTCCAGCTGTCTTTTGAGGACCTTCAGCACCAGGTCCCGCAGCTCCGGGTCCGTCTCGCCATCGAGGTCGAGATTCAGGGAGACGCGAATGACCGGCTTCCCGGCCGGGGAAGGCGCGGGCGCCACGGCCTGCGGTTTCCGCTTGTCCTTCTTTTCCTTCTTCTCCTCCTCCGCGGCTTCCTTCCGGGGCTCGGGGGATGGCTTCTCCAGCACGGGAGGCTTCGTGTCGGTCTTCTCCTCTCCCATCTCGGCCAGGTCGCACAGCACCTTGAAGGTAAGTATCATGTAGGCGGTGTTGTTGTCCGACGCGCCGGTAGTGGACCTGAAGAAATCCATCAGGATCGTGCCCTCCTGGTCGAAGGCGCGGGGATACCTGTCGAAAAGCTCTCCGTAGGCATTCCTGATGGCGTTCCTTAGAACATCCGCGTCGCTGTCGGGGTCGCTGTAGTTCACCCACAGCACGGTAGGATGACCGCCTTCGTCTATGAAGCCCAGGAACTCCAGCAGCTTGAGCAGACCCTCGTCCACTTCCCGCTTGAAGCCCAGGTTCACCAGGTAGTCATGGTCCACCCTGGCGGGCGGGTCGGTCTTTGATACGGTTCGCAGAAGCATATCTATGCTGCCGGGATCGTGCAATATCGGAAATTCCATAATTCGCCCCTCATGCAAGTTGCCGGAAAAAAACCTAACAATTTATAAAGAACCGAAGTTCCCCGCGCTACCTTGTCAGGATTCGCTGCCGTTCTCCTCCGGTATCACGGCCACCTCAAGCCGGCTGCCTTCGCTCCATACGATGTCCGCAGCCCGGCTGACGCTCAGCAGGTCGTCCTCCAGCTCACGCAGCCCCGTCAGCATTCGCGCCGGGGCGGAAACCTCCAGGGACTTCAGGGGAGCCGCCATGCTCAGGCTGTTTTCACTCTTGAACTTCCGGGCTTCCTCGATTATCCTGAGGCTCAGGTCCCCGGTCTCAAGTGCTCTCTCGTCCATGTACTCCGGCAGGGGCCAGGGCGCCAGATGAATGCTCGCGTGACCCTCCAGCGGCCTGAAGATAGCCTGGTAGAGTTCCTCCGTAACGTGGACCAGTACCGGGGCGAAAAGCCTCAGACAGCCGTACAGCACCCTGTAGAGCGCGTACTGGGCGGAAATTCTGCCGTTCCGGTCGTCCTCCGAATAGAGGCGTTTCTTCGCTATCTCCAGGTAATTGTCGCACAGGATCTTCCAGAAGAAATGCTCCGCCCGGTTCATGGCGGTGGCGTATTCGTACTCATCCATTCCCGAAGTGGCCATTCCGGCCGTCCTGGTGAAGCTGGAGAGTATCCATCTGTCGTAGGGTTTCAGTTCCGGCTCCAGTTTCGGGTCGTAGTCCTCAAGCCTGGAGGCGCCGAACTTGACCGCGTTCCAGAGCTTCGTGACCAGCCGCCTGCCGTCCCCCAGGACCTCCTGGCTGAACAGTACGTCGCTGCCGAGCTTGGAGCTGCAGGACCAGTAGCGGAGTTCGTCCGCCGAGTACTGCTCCAGTGCCAGAAGGGGGTCGCCGGCGACGTTCCCCTTGCTCTTGGACATCTTTTCGCCGCTGGGGTTCAGGGCGTGGCCGCTTATCATGACGTCCCTCCAGGGAACATCGTCGAAATGGAGATGGGCCTTGGCTATGGTATAGAACGCCCATGTCCTTATTATGTCGTGAGCCTGGGGCCGCAGGCTCATGGGAAGGAGACCCTCCCTCTCGTTATCCTCGCCCCACCTGGCGTTTATCTGAGGGGTCAGGGAGCTGGTGGCCCAGGTGTCCATTACATCGGACTCCGGTACGAAGCTTTCGCGGCCGCAGGAAGGACAGGGTTCACAGGGACTGTCCTCCAGCGGGTCCACCGGAAGGTCCTCCTCCCGCGCGAAGACGGGCTCTCCACAGCTTTCACAGTACCACACGGGAAACGGCACCCCGTAATACCTCTGCCTGCTGATGCACCAGTCCCATTTAAGGTTCTCCACCCAGTGGTCGAACCTCACCTTGAAATGGGGGGGATACCAGTTGACTTCAGCGCCCTTCCGCAGAAGTTCTTCCTTCTTGTCGAGTATCCTCACGAACCACTGCTGCCCGACCAGGTACTCCAGAGGTGTGCCGCATCTCTCGTGGACGTTGACCGCGTGCTCTATATCCCTGCCGTCCTTTCTGAAGCCCTCCTCCTCCAGCTTCCTCACCAGGACCTTTCTGGCCTTCTTCCAGAACATTCCTTCCAGGAAGCCGGCCAGGGAATTCATGTGTCCCCGGCTGTCAAGCACTATTCTCAGGTCCAGGCCGTACTCCTGCCACCACTCTATGTCCGTGGTGTCTCCGAAGGTGCAGCACATTACAACGCCGTTTCCCTTCTCCATGTCCACCCTGCGGTCGGTAAATATCTCAACTTCATGATCGAAGAGGGGGACCCGCGCCTTTCTGCCCGCCAGGTTCTTCCACCTGGGATCGTCCGGGTTCACGAAAACGGCAACGCAGGCCGGGAGAAGCTCCGGCCTGGTGGTCGCAATGGGTATCATCCCGTCGCCGTCGGCCAGGGGGAACTCCAGGTCATGGAAAACGGAGGGGAACTCCCGGTCCTCGGTCTCGGCCTGAGCTACGGCCGTGCGGCACTCGGGACACCACAGGGTGGGAGATTCCTTCCTGTATATCATACCCCTGTCGTTGAGATCCAGGAACGACCTCTGGCTTATCCTCTGGACCCAGGGGTCTATGGTGGTGTAGAGGAGGTCCCAGTCGCAGGAGAAGCCGAACCTCGTCCAGAGGTCCCGGAACATCTCCTCGGCCTCAGCGGTGACCTCCAGACAGAGCTGAATGAACCGGCTCCTGGGCATGTCCTGCGCCCTCACGTTCTTCTCCCTTTCGGTGAAGCGCTCGCTGGGCAGTCCGTTATCGTCGAAGCAGAAGGGATAGAAAACCTCCCTGCCCCTCATCCGGTGATACCTGGCCATGGCCTCCGCCTGTACATAGCTGAACACGTGCCCCATGTGGATCTTCCCCGACACGGTAGGGGGCGGCGTGTCTATCGAGTATACCGGCTTGCCTGAACCGGGGTTGAACCTGAAGATGCCCTCCCGGTCCCAGTATTCCTGCCAGCGGGGTTCCGATTCCTTCGGCCTGTAACGCTTAGGTAACGTCACTTGAGATTCCTTTCAGTTTTCGGGGCCAGTCATCAATAGCATCGGGGGGAGCCTGAAAAATAACTCCGGCGGACTGCGGGCACAAGTGCGGGGAGGTTGTTGGCCGGCCCCGTAAAGTGAATATTGCAATCGGAATGGAGGTCCCGACCTTTAACGGTACCGGACGGAGGTGATCCGATCGCTGCCCCGCGGAATTCTCTGGAAGAACGCATCGTAACGGTCCTCTCAGGGCTGGGAGGTGTTCTGAGCGGAGGCGCCCTGGCATTCATGCTGGATGCCGGAGCCGATGAAGTGGATCAGGCCCTGGATAGCCTGAGGAAGCAGGGCCGGGTGTACCTGGATGATGAGTACCATGTAAAGGGCTGGACTTCCGCCGGGGATACACAATCCGACATCGCTCCGAAACAGCGTGGGGAATGGCTGTCCAGGCTCGCCGAGTACGCCCTTGTCTCACCCGGAGCGACCCTGCCGGAAATGATGATAGCCATCGGGTCCGGCACTCCCACCTTCAGGGACAGGGTGGTTCTTCTGCTGTCGGCGTTGAGGGAAGCCGAGGAGTTCGGTGAGTTCAGGCTCCTGACCTACCTGATAATGGAGATAATGGGACTGGACAGGGAGGGGCTCAGAGAGGGGGAGATGGCGGAGGTCCTGAGAGTGTTCGAGCCCAGGCGGCTAAGGGGCTACAGCGTAGAGAAGGCGGAGGATTTCCTGCTGGATATCCTTCCCGTGATGAGGGACCCCGGCGGCAGGGCCCTGGCGGTGACAAGGCTTGGTGAACTGGAGCTGCTCCGGAACAGGTCCGCGTCTGCGGAGGAGCATCTGAGGGAAGCCCTGGACCTGAGCATTCACAGCGGCTCCTGCACGCAGATCCCGGCCATACTGGAAAGCCTGGGGGAGATACCGCGGGACTACCAGGCTATGAGCGAGATAGCCTCGGAGGTTGAGAGGGTCCTGCAGTGGGTGTCCGGAATAGATGATCCGGATGCTCAGGCCAGAGTAACCGCGGCCGCCGCCCTGGCGCAGTCCAGCCTCAAAATGAGTGCCCTGGCGGAGAGGACCATTCTTTCCGCCATGACCCGAATAGCTACCCTTCCTCTTGAAACACAGCTCGCGGTGGAATGGAGCAGGGCAAGGATCTATATGTCTTCCGGGCGGAGAAAGGCGGCCATGACCATGCTCCAGAGGGCCCTTATGCTGGCGGAGAGCGTCAACGACCAGCTGGCGGTGATGGAGATACTGAACACCATAGTGGGCCAGATGAGGGAAAGGTCCGGCTTCACCGTGAGAGACCTGCTGACCATCATGAGGAATGTATCCCGGAAAGCCCGCACCAGCGGCAACCTCTCCAACAGGATGCACGCCCTGGACCAGCTTGCGGATATGTATACAAGGACCCTGCAGCTGTCGAAGGCGGCGGCTGCCGCCGGAGAGCTGCAAGAGAGCGCTGCCTCATTGAAACAGCTGAGTACGGGATTTGTCTCGGAGTGGCACCTCGCGTACATCGGCTTCCTCACCGGGGAGGATTCCTTCCTCGGCAGGGGAGAGGGAATACTCCGGGGCACCGGGGACTTCCTGAGGGCCATGGCTCACGGAGAGGAACCGGCGTCCGCGGCCGCCGTAATAGCGGAACAGCTGCACAAGGCCCACGGAGCGGAAAGGCCGATGTTCGCCCTGGTCCTGGCCATGGAGGCTTTCTCCAGGGGGATGGCAAGGGCTTCCTCGGCCATAGCCGCCGCCCTGGACTCATCCCGCGGCGGTTCGTCCGGGAACCACTTCGTAAGCTGGAAGCTCTGCATAAGCGCTCTTCTGTCCTCCCGCCGGCAGTACTCGGATGATTTCTTCCAGTCCGCTCAGGTGCTGGCCAGGCAGCTGGACAGGCTTCTCCTCGTATGGCTGATACTGAGGTGCAGGCTAGCCCTGCAAATGGACAGACCCCCCCTATGCAGGACGGAGATGCTGCTGCTGGCGGGGGAGCTGGACAGTTTCATAACGGACCAGCTCGACGGCCGGCAGAAAGAGGCCCTGGCATCCCGGAGCGGTTCGAGGGACAGGATGAGGGAACTCATGGGGACAGCCGGCGCTTCCGGCGGGGAACTGCTTGAAATAAGGGACAGAATCAGCATGGATGGTCCCCCCAGCGGTCCCGGTGAGAGGTTGCTTGAGATCTCCGGAATATCCTCCCGCATCTCGGGCAGGTCCGAGATAAGCGCCAGCCTGGAGATATTGGGGAGGCTGATGAAGGCTGACAGGGTGCTGGCGGTGAGGGTGACCGGCGGAGAGACCGAGATCATAGAGGGTTACGGTTCCGGCAGGTGGAGACCGCCGGGAGAAGAGACGCATAGAATCCTTATGGAGACGCCATCCGAGAAGACCTGGTGCGACAGTTTCGGGGTGACTCCCTTCGGAAGCAGGAGGTCCCTCATCATACCACTCGAGTGTTCGGTTAAGGAGCCCCAGAGACGGACACTTCTGCCCGATCATTCCTCGGAGGCCAGTTTCCTGCTCGTGGAGACGGAATCTCCCCTTTTCCTGGAGCGGGGCATTCCGGAATTCATCATAGATACCCTGAGTTCACAGGTCGAAGCCGCTCTGAGCCTTAGGAGCAGGGAATCGATGGCCTACATGGACAGGCTGACCGGAGCGGTCATAGGCTATTCATGGACCGACAGACTGGAGGAGATGCTTCGCTGTCAGCCGCCGGACAGCACGGTAACGGTTCTCATAGCAGGCGTCGACGGAATGGGGGAGATAAACCGGCTCTTCGGCTACAGGGTTGGCGACAGCGCGCTGAAGGCCGTTGTATCCACCATCAGGGGAACCCTTCGTCCCAACGACCTGATAGGGAGGATCAGGGGAGACCTGTTCGGTGTGATACTGCCGGACACCGGGAAAGAAAACGCCATGCTGGTAGCGGAGAGGATCTGCGGAGCCGTGGCCGGAGTGGATATTCGTCCCGACCGGGTCCCGGTTACCGTAAGCACCGGTGTGGCGGCGGCCGAATCCTCCCGTGACCCCCAGGACCTTGTGGTGAGCCGGGCCGCCGACGCTATGGGGGCGGCAAAATCCCGGGGCGGCAACAGGGTGGTTCTCTGGACGGAGGATATGGAATCCCCGGACATGGAGACCCTGAGGATATTCAATACCGGCGACCCCGGCTGGGACCATGCCGTATGCTCTTCGGTGATGGAACTCCTGGCGGAGAGGAACCCCGGCCTTCAGCTCATGGCGGAAAAGCTCAGGGACGCCCTTCGCAGCCAGCTGGTATACCTGGAGGACGGCAGGGGGGGAAGCGCCTTCGTGGGAAGCAGGATACTCGGCAGCATCTCGAGGGAGATAGGCAGCGGCAGGAAGGGGGGCGTCACCATGCACGCCTCGCTGCTGGGGAAATATGACGCACTCTCCGCCGGGCTTTCAGGAGGAGGCCGGCTTATCAGCGCCTGGGAGACATCAGGCGGAATATCCCACAGCCTGAGGAACATCTTCTCCGCCCTGGCGAAGCTGTCAGACAGTCTCGTCGGAATGGGATGAGTCAGCTTCGAAAGCGCTTCTGAGGTACCTGCCCGTATGGGAATGCTCCACCTCTGCCAGCTGGTCGGGAGTTCCGGTGGCCAGTATCCTTCCTCCCTCCTCGCCCCCGTCCGGACCCAGATCGACTATCCACCCGGCGTTCTTGATTACGTCCATGTTGTGCTCGATGACTATTACCGTATTGCCAGCCCTGACAAGCCTGCCGAGAACCATCAGCAGCTTCTTGACATCGTGGAAATGCAGC
>JAWOBF010000011.1:0-26888 GCA_046498225.1 Candidatus Aegiribacteria sp. | reverse complement strand
CCGGTGATAACCCGTTTCGAGGTGGAGCCTGGACCGGGAATAAAGGTGAACAGGTTCGTGGCGCTCTCCGACGACCTGGCCCTGGCCCTGAAGGCCAGGCGGATAAGGATACTGGCGCCTGTGCCCGGCAAGGGTGCCGTGGGAATAGAGGTTCCCAACCCCACTCCGGAGACCGTGTACCTGCGGGAGGTCATCGACCTGGTCTCCAGGGAGAAGCTGCCCATCGCCCTGGGAAAGAAGATAGAGGGAGAACCGTTCGTAGCCGACATAACCGCCATGCCCCACCTTCTCATCGCCGGCGCCACCGGTTCGGGCAAGAGCGTCTGCATTCACTCCATTATCGCCTCCATGCTGCTTACCAGGACCCCCTCCGAGGTGCGGCTGGCCATGATAGACCCCAAAATGCTGGAACTGTCCATATACGAGGGCATACCCCATCTTTGGGCCCCGGTGGTCATAGAGACGGAGAAGGCCACCATGCTGCTGGAGGCCCTGGTGAAGGAGATGGAGAACCGCTACAAGAGGCTGTCCAGAATTGGCGTCCGTTCCATAGAGGAGTTCAACTCCAGGCTCACGCCGGAGTCCGAGGACGAGAGGCTTCCATTCATCGTGCTGTTCATAGACGAGCTGGCGGACCTGATGGTGACCGTCTCCAGGGACATAGAACCGGCCATAGCCAGACTGGCCCACATGGCGCGGGCAGTGGGCATACACATGGTGCTGGCCACCCAGAGGCCCTCGGTGGACGTGATAACCGGCGTCATCAAGGCCAACTTCCCCTCCCGCATAGCATTCAACGTCCAGTCCAAGACGGATTCCAGGACCATCCTGGACATGAACGGGGCGGAGAAGCTGCTGGGCAAGGGGGACATGCTGTTCCTTCCCGCCACCTCCCCGGAACCGGTGAGGATACACGGCAGCTTCATCTCCACCGAGGAGACCAGGACCATAGTGGAGCACCTGCGGGACCAGCCGGAGCTTCCCTTCGAGTTCGACTTCCCCGACCTGGGAGCCGGGAACCTCACCAGCCCGGGAGCGATAGAGATAAACGACCCGCTTTTCGAGAAGGCGAAACAGGTGGTTGTAACTACCCAGCAGGGCTCCGTATCCATCATACAGAGGAGGCTGCGGGTGGGCTATTCCAGGGCCGCCAGCCTGATAGACATGCTGGAGCAGGCGGGTGTCGTGGGACCCTTCCAGGGAAGCAAGGCCAGGGATGTCCTGGTGGAACCGGAGGAACTTGAGGGTGAAGATGAAATTAATGAAGACGAGTAGGCTCCCGTGGGCGGTTATTGCTGCTATGCTGCTGCTTTCTTCCTGCGGCGGGGACAGCGATGATTTTGACAGGTCCGGGTTCATAACCGGCGATACGGAAACGGCCCTGTTCACCAGGGGGTGCCAGCAGTACCTGAGAGGAAGCCTTACCTCCGCCGGGGAGACCTTCAACACCCTGATATACCGTTTTCCCGACTCTCCCCTGAGAAGCGACGCCCAGCTGGCGGTGCGCAGGATAGAGGCGGACCTCACCGGAGAAGTGACGGAGCCGGTACCGGACAACGGTATAGACAGGGTCAGGTTCCCATCCGTGGCGCTGGTGGGAACACCGGCGGCGTTTTCCACGGTGAACCAGCTGGAGATGCTGATGATATCCATCGGCTCGCCCCCCATCACCATGGAGGACCCCGACGCGCCGGACGTTACGCTGGTGCTATATCCACAGGGCTTCCTGGACCAGGCCAACCAGGTTTCCGATTCCCTTTCCGGATGGCTCTCGTCCCATTCCTCGGTGCCGGTCCAGCCCGGGGGGGACATCATCTCCACCGTGGCCCCGGACCACAGCGGAGTTGTAGTGGTCATCGGCAAAGAAGCGTCCGTCGATCCCTTCATTCTGAACGAGATCCAGCCCGAGCCACTGCCCGAAATGTAATTGGAGTATGATGATCCAGCTTCTGATGCTTACCGCGGCGCTAGTGTCCTCACCTGTGGCTCCACTGCTGGAGAAGCTGAGGGATACCGCCTATATGACAGGCAGCTTCCGGCAGGCCGACCACTGGGCCCTTACCCTGGAGGAGGAGTTCTCCTCCGGTACCATGCACCTGGCACAGCCGGACCTGTTCAAACTGGACTACTCCGACCCCCCGGGAGCGGCGACCGGCTACGACGGCAGCTCGCTCTATACCGTTGAGCCGGACCTTCAGCAGGTTCTTCTCTACCCCTCCAGGGAGCCGGATAGCTTTCTCCATCTTCTTGACCAGTGCAGCGATACCACCCTGTCCAGGGTCGTGGAAACCCGGGATGACAGCCTGCTGGTGGCGCTGGAGGGGGATTTCGGGGAGGGCATAAACCGGATAGAAGTGGGGTTCACTCTATCAGACAGCCTGCCCTTCCTGTTCGCCACAACCGATTACAACGGCAATACCACCGAGTACAGGATTCGGGACATATCCACAGCTGCCGACCACCCGGAAGGCGTTTTCAGCTACTCGGTCCCCGAGGGCTACCGAATAATAACTCCCGGGGAGATGTAGTTGCGGAAAGCCTTCATTCTCACCCTCGGATGCCCGAAGAACGAGGCGGATTCCGACTGTTTCGCCGGATGCCTGGCCGGCGCGGGATGGAAGCTCACCGACGACCCGCGGGAGGCTGACCTTCTGCTGCTGAACACATGCGCCTTCATAGACCCCGCCGTGGAGGAATCCCTGAACACCATGGAGCAGGCCGTGGAGTGGAAGGGGGAGAGGCCCGGCAGGCAGCTGATACTGGCCGGATGCCTTACCGGAAGATACCCCGACGACGGCTCGGGAGGCCTGGAGGACTTCGACCTGGTAATAGGCCCCGCCGATACCGCCGGCCTGGCCCGATGGCTGGGAAGCCCTGTTCGGGACCTTCCGCCGCTACGGGGCGGGGGCAGCTTCAGGTACCTGAAGATATCCGAGGGCTGCTCCAACAACTGCGCCTACTGCACCATCCCCCTCATACGGGGTCCGAGGAGGGACCGGAGCCCCGGGGAGATACTTCGGGACGCCTCGCTGCTGGCGGACCAGGGGGCGGCTGAGATAGGCATCGTGGGACAGGACACCGCTGCCTGGAATTCCGGCGGGGGCGGAATATCCCGGCTTCTGTCCCGGCTGGCTTCGGAGCATCCCGGAATTTGGTTCAGGCTCTATTACGTCCACCCGGCTCACTTCCCGGAGGATTTTCCGCGTCTGCTGGAGGAGCATTCCAACATCATGCCCTACATGGACCTGCCGGTGCAGCACTTTTCCGACGGTATCCTCCGTCGAATGGGGCGGGGATACACCGGAGAGTACCTGGAGGGTCTGTTCAGCGACCTGGACCTCTTCCGGCCCGTGGTTTCGGTGAGGGTCACTGTCATCGTGGGCTATCCCGGTGAGACCGGGGAGGACTTCCGAATGCTGGAGGAGTTCCTGGGCGGGCATTCGTGCATCCGCACCGTAGCCGCCTTTCCCTACTGGCATGAAGAGGGCACCAGGGTGTACAATGAAATCTCCCCCGGTGAGCTGCCCGAAGAGGAAACTGTCCGGTCCAGGA
Organism: Candidatus Aegiribacteria sp.; assembly: GCA_046498225.1. Classification (GTDB taxonomy): domain Bacteria; phylum Fermentibacterota; class Fermentibacteria; order Fermentibacterales; family JCC-6; genus Aegiribacteria. The sequence goes on along the minus strand of JAWOBF010000011.1, from coordinate 23,336 downwards.
TGACCAGGATAGGCGACCTGGCGGAGGAGCATTACGACCGGTGGGGGGAAATGCTCGAGGGAAGTGTCATACAGGTTATGGCAGACGGAGCGGGGCTGGGTCATTCCCGCTTCGACGCTCCGGCGGTGGACGGCGCCTGCATCCTGGACAGGGATGTGAGTGCCGGGTCGGTTGTGGAGTGCAGGGTGACCGGCTACGCGGGACCCGACCTGGACTGCCGGGTGCTTTCGTGAGGGAGTGGCGCGAATCACTCCTCGTTCTTATCTTTGGCCCTGCGAGTGTGCTTCCGGACCGGAGGGGGTTTCCCGTCCGTACCGGCGGCTGAACCGATATCTGAGGAGAAGGATAGAATATGTATACCATTCTGATGACCGCAATTCTCGCCCTGGCTCCGACCAACATGGAACTGGCGGAGGACGCTCTCGCCCTGGCCCTTGAGGAAATACCCGCCCAGCTCTCAGCCTACGGCGTGGAGAGCGTTTCGGTGGAGATAGTGGGAGAACACGCCGGGAGCTGGCTTATCAGTCAGACGGTGATGTCCTTTCTGCACGATGAGGGATTCCACGTCATCGACCGGGAGGAGCCGGACAGCACCGGCATGGTGCTCCGGGTCCGTCCGATGGAGCTTTCGGTGGATTACGGGGACGTGAGCAGGCCCTGGCTGGTGGGTAACAAGAAAGTGGAGAGGATAGCGAAGTGCGAGCTCTCCTCGACCCTTCTCGACACCGGCGGCCAAATAGTAATGAGCGTCAGGACCAGCGGAATTCAGTCCGATGTCATATCCTGGTCCGACGCCCAGGTGCTTGACGGCTCCTCCGAGTGGGCATGGCTCTCCGGAGAATTACCTGAGAACAGGGGAGGCGGAATACTGGAGCCCATAGTGGTTACCGGTGTAGTTGCAAGCCTGGTATATCTCTTCTACTCCAGCCGAGCAGAGTAGCAACCCGGTCGTGTACCCGATGAGGGCGGCAGCCGCTGCGGCAGCATTTTTCCTGCTGGTCACGGGATGCGGGGGAGATAGCGATGATTCGGACATCGCCGAGGAAGCGAGGCTTCTCAGGAGGTCCGGGAACTACGCCCAGGCCCTGATGCTGTTCGAGGAGGCGGTGGCCATGGGTGACAGCCAGCCGGAACTTATGCTGGACTACGCGGAGACGGCGGTCCTGGCGGCCCAGCAGGAGCGCAGCAACGTCTACAGGCAGAAGGCCAGGGTAGCTCTGCAGCTTCTCTCCGACAATCACGGGGAACTCGAGGCCAGGGAGGTGGGCGAACTCTGGAGAAGACTGGCCTGGGAGATGGCCCGGAACTCCGATTCACTTCAGGCCTTCCAGTGTTTCGAGAACGCCCTCTCGTTCAACACAAGGGACGCGTTCGAATCGGAATGGCTGTTCAGGGGAACCTACGCGGGCAATCATCTGGAGCAGGTGGCGGAAATACCCGACACCCTTGCCGGGTCCTCCACGGCGGACAGCATGCTGGCCTCGGCGGCGGAGAAGTACCTGGTGGAGCTGGACAGGGTACCCCGGTTACGCACGGACCTCAGGGAAGGGATACTCAGGGCCAAGGCGCTGCTGCTGCCCTATACCCAGCGAAGGGATGACGAGCTGACGGTGCTGACGGAACTTGACAGGCTCGGCGGGATAGAGCCGGATATGCGGCAGAGGAGGATAGAACTTCTTCTGGAAGCAGCGGAGAAAGACATGAGAGAAGACCGGAGCACCCTGGCCAGGCAGAAGCTGCTTGAGGTATGGGATTCCAACTTCTCCGGGGAGAGGATAAGGGCGGCCTACATGCTGGGACTGATGGAAGAGGGGAACAGTAACCTGGAAAGCGCCCTCATGTGGTACAGAAGGGCGTGCGGAGTCTCTCCCGGATCATCCTCCCAGGCGGCCCTCGCCGCGGCCGCGAGACGGGACTCGCTCACCTACCACGAGTTTGAGATGGAGTAGATTATTCGAATGAACGTCAAGATGGCTGTCATCACCGCGCTGGTGCTTCTTGCCGCCGCGTGCGGCAGGTCCTACAACACCGAGGGGCTTGATATTCAGCAAATAGAGGAACTCGCTGAAGAAGCTTTCCAGAAGGAGGAATACTCAGCGGCGTCACGGCTGTACACGGAACTGATGTTCAGCTACCCCGGTTCCGCGAGTATCGACTTCTACCTCTACAGGCTGGGCATGTCCGAGGCCGGCAACAGGTACTGGGCGGACGCCCTCTTCTATTTCGACAGGGTCCAGAACGAGTACCCCAGAAGCCAGTGGGCGGACGACTGCTCCTACCAGTCGGCCAGGGTCTGGTGGGCCCAGCGGCAGGATTACAGGAAGGACCTCACCCCCGTGCTGAACTGCAGGGACCAGCTGGAGAGCTTCTACGACAAATATCCCGGGTCACCCCTTCTGGACGAAGCGGACTCTCTCATGGTCGAGGTGAACGATTTCCTGGCCAGAAGAGCGCTGTTCACCGGACAGTTCTACGCCAGAAGGGGCAGGCTGGACGCCTCCCTTCTCTACCTCAGGGAAGCGCTGAACGATTACGGCGAGACCGACTGCACGGCCGACATCCTTCTGGCCATGGGCGACGTCTATTCCAGGAAGGGCAATACCTACAGGGCGAGGGAGTTCTACGAGAGGGCCCTGGAAAACTGCGAACTGGACCGCGACCAGCTGGAGGAGATCCAATCCAGACTGGGTGAACTGTGAAATGACAGGGCTTCTGGGAGGGACATTCGACCCGCCCCATTACGGCCATCTCGTCCTGGCCATGGAAGCCCTCGGAGTATTCCAGCTGGACGGCGTTCTCCTGGTTCCCTCGAGATTCCCCCCCCACAAGCCCGGCCGGCGGGTGACGCCCTTCCATCACCGATTCAGAATGGCGGAGCTGGCCTCGGCTGACGCCCCGGAGCTGACGGCGGCGGACCTGGAACCCGCTGACGGCCCATCATGGACCGTGAACCTCATTCGCAAGCTCAGGGGGGAGGGAATGGACGTATGCTTCATAATGGGAACGGACAGCCTTCGGGAGCTGCACACCTGGAAGGACCCCGGCGGAATATCGGATATGGCGAAGATGGTGGCGGGGACACGGCCCGGTTACCCCGCCGGTCCCATTCCCGAAGACATCGGCGCCGATGTGGAGACCTTCCCCATACCTGCTGTCCATATTTCCTCCAGCCGGCTGAGAAAGAGGTTTGCAGAAGGGAGGAATACACGCTATCTTCTACCGGAAAGCGTGAGGGATTACATCAGGGAGCACGATCTATATGCCGGAAAAAGCTGTTGACAAACTGCTGCGAGCCGTACTCGAAGATGATGTCAGCGATATCCATTTCAAGGTGGGCAGCAAGCCCATAATCAGAAAATCCGGGTCCATCGTTCACGTCGAGGAATTCTCCGTAATGAAGTCCGAGCATCTCAGACGCATAATCATGGAGATGCTCAACCAGCGTCAGGCGGACAAGTTCGCCTCCGGGGAGGAACTGGACCTGGGTTACGCCCTGGAGGGCAGTTCGAGGTTCCGTGTCAACATCTACCAGCAGAGGGGAACCCCCGCAATGGTGATGAGGCGGATACCCTTCGAGGTGCCTATGATAGACGACCTGGGGCTGCCGGATGTCGTCAAGAAGATATCCATGGAGCAGAGAGGGCTGATACTGGTCACCGGCGCCACGGGAACCGGAAAGTCGACCACAATCGCGGCCATGATAGACCACATCAACAAGCACCGGGATGCCCACGTGGTCACCATAGAGGACCCCATTGAGTTCCTTCACAGGGATAACAGGTCCACCATCTGCCAGAGGGAGGTGGGCATAGACACCAAAGACTGGGCCACCGGCCTCAAGGCGGTTTTCCGGCAGGACCCGGACGTAATACTCATAGGCGAGATGCGGGACGTAACCTCAATATCCACCGCCCTCACAGGGGCCGAGACCGGCCACCTGGTGCTCAGCACACTGCATACCACCAACGCCATGGAGACCATATCCAGGATAATCGATGTGTTCCCCTCCGAGCAGCAGCACCTGGTGAGGCTGCAGCTGGGCCAGCTGCTCTGCGGCGTCATCTCGCAGAGGCTGCTTCCCTCCAGGGAGGACGTGAGCAAGAGGGTGCTTGCTGCGGAGGTCCTGGTACAGTCCTCCACTGTTTCCGAATGCATCACCAACCCCGACAAGACCTACCTGCTGACCGAAACCATGGAGAAAAGCTACACCCAGTACGGAATGCAGACATTCGACATGGCCGTATACAATCTTATAGCGAATGAGAGAATAGACAGGGAGACAGCCCTTGCCGCCGCGTCGAACCCCACCAAGCTGGACCTCAAGCTCAAGGGCATTGAAACAGCTTCGGACTGGAGGATGGATTGATGATAGCGAACTTACTTTTCATGTCTGTTAACGTAGTCGCACTTGTTATAACAGGTGGCGTGGTGCTTCTGCTCCTGGGGCTTTTTCAGCTGTACCTGGGGCTGAAGGCCCAGAGCTCTCCCGACGTCACCGGCCCGCAGGCCATGATAGGCATGACCGGGATAATAAGAAAGGCATCCGGCTTCAGGGACCGCTCCGTAGTGGAGATAAGGGGGGAGCTCTGGTGGTGCATCCCTATTTCCAGGAAGACCATGCTGCATGAGGGGGCAACGGTGGAGGTGGTTGACCAGGCGGAGGATACGATGATACTGGAAGTCGATACGGTATAGCAAGCGAGAGGGACAATAGAGGAATCAACAGAAAGGGAGTCAACAATGGGGCCGGGAATCATAGTGGTTCTGGTAATACTGTTCATTTTCCTGCTTTCGGCGCTCAAGGTCCTGAAGGAGTACCAGAGGGGTGTCGTATTCAGGCTGGGTAAGGTAATAGGCCTGAAGGGACCGGGACTGGTAATAGTCTGGCCGATGATCGACACCATCAGGCGGGTGGATCTGAGGGTGGTAGCCATGGACGTCCCGCCTCAGGACGTCATTACACTGGACAACGTTTCCGTGAGGGTCAACGCCGTGGTCTACTTCAGGGTGGTGGACCCGAAGAAGGCCGTCCTGGAGGTGGAAAACTACATCTACGCCACCAGCCAGCTGGCCCAGACCAACCTCAGGAGCGTCCTGGGCGAATCCTCGCTGGACGAGCTTCTTTCACAGAGGGAAGACATAAACACCAAGCTGCAGAGCATACTGGACAGAATGACCGACCCCTGGGGCATCAAGGTGGGTACGGTGGAAGTGAAGCACGTGGACCTTCCGGAGAACATGCAGCGGGTCATGGCCAAGCAGGCCGAGGCCGAGAGGGACAGAAGGAGCAAGATAATAAGGGCCGAGGCGGAGTTCCAGGCGTCACAGAAACTGGCCGACGCGGCGGACATAATAGACGCCCACCCGGTAGCCCTTCAGCTCCGATACATGCAGACGCTCTCCGAGATAGCCGTGGAAAACAACTCCACAACCATATTCCCGCTTCCGCTCGAGCTTCTGAAGCCCTTCATCCACAAGCTCGACGGCGGACACAGGTAGCCTGCGGTGTTCGGAGGAGCGATAACCGCCCTGGTAACCCCCTTCCGGGACGGGGCGGTGGACCATCCGGCTCTCTCCAGGCTTGTTGACAGTCAGATAGAGAAAGGCATAGACGGCCTCCTCGCCTGCGGTTGCACCGGCGAGGCGGCCACACTCACCGAGCGGGAGCACCGTGAAGTGGTAGAGGGGGTACTGGAAGCCGCGGGTGGAAGAGTGCCGGTGATAGCCGGCACCGGCAAGAACGATACCGCCTCCTCCGTTCGGCTCTCCGTGGAAGCTTCTGAGATGGGAGTGGACGGAGTGCTCCTTATAACCCCCTACTACAACAAGCCCACGCCAAGGGGTCAGATAGAGCACTTCACCAGGGTGGCAGACGCGGTGGACTGCCCGGTGATACTCTACAACGTCCCCGGAAGGACGGGGACCAACATGCTTCCGGAGACGGTGGCCAGGCTGGCTGAGCATCCCCGGATAGTGGCCATAAAGGACGCCGCCGGGTCGGCGGAGAGGGTTACCGAGATAAGGGGCCTATGCGACATCACCATACTCAGCGGGGACGATCCCATAGCCATGGCGCAGGCAGCCCTGGGGGCCTCGGGAGTGATATCAGTGATATCCAACATAGCTCCGGGGGAAATGGCAAGACTGGTATCCCTCACCTCATCGGGAGAACTGGAGGAGGCCAGGAGCATCCAGGACAGGCTCCATCCCGTGATGAAGGCGCTGTTCCTGGAGACCAACCCCATACCGGTGAAGAAAGCCCTGTCCCTTATGGGATTCACCACCGACGAGATGCGGCTGCCCCTTGTCAGCATGTCGGAGGAACTGGTGCCCCTGCTGGAGAACACCCTTAAACGGGCGGGGCTGCTTGAATGAAGCTCTGTGTTTTCGGCAGTGAGGGCAGGATGGGAAGGCTTGTAAGGGAGGAGGCCGGGAATTCGGTGGCGGCCTGCTACGACATCGTTCCCCCGGGAACCTCTCCCGAGGTGCCCCTTCCCGGGGAAGTGGAAGTGGTGCTGGATTTCTCCCTGCCTTCCGCCTGGAACGACCTTGACCGGCTGCTTTCCGGAAGCGGGGCCGCTCTGGTGACCGGCACTACAGGCCTCGGCCCTTCCCACCGGGACATGCTGAAAAAGTGGGCTTCAGAGAGACCTGTCTTCGCCTCCTCCAACATGAGCGTGGGAGTATACGCCCTGGGCAGGCTCCTGAAACTCGCCGGAAAAATGCTTTCGCAGGATTTCGTGCTGGAACTGGTGGAGATACACCACGGGAACAAGGTGGACAGCCCCAGCGGCACCGCCCTGACCCTGGTCGATATCTGGGAGGAGTGCAGCGGGGGAGGAAGAAGGACCATGGGCAGGTCCGGGCCGGCGGGTCCCAGAAAACCGGATGAAACCGGCATACATTCCCTCCGGGGCGGTGACGTGACCGGTGAGCACCAGCTGCATCTGCTGGGCACCGGGGAGCGTCTCGCGCTGACCCATATCGCCACGGGCAGGATGACCTTCGTCCGGGGGGCGCTGAAGGCGGCGGAGTTCCTGCGCGGCAGGGAACCGGGACTTTATTCTATGCAGGACATGATGGAAGGGGAGGAGAGAGGAGTATGATCCGCAGACCGGCAGTAGCGGGAATGTTCTATCCGTCCGACGGGAACGACCTGGAGAGGATGGTGAGTTCCTTTATCTCGGGGTCGGGAAGGTCACCGGATGATACCGTTACAGGTCTGGTCAGTCCTCATGCCGGCTACGTCTATTCCGGCGCGGTTGCCGGGGCCGCCTTCGCAACGGCACCGGACGGGATCAGGAACGTGGTCATCGTGGCTCCGCCCCACAGGTATCCGGTGCAGGGCGCTTCGGTATTCGAAGGTGAGGCCTACGCCACACCGCTGGGCGACGCGCCGGTAAGCCGGGGAATTACTTCAGCTCTGCTCGATGCGGGAATGAGCTTTCAGCCCCGGGCACATGCCGGCGAGCATTCAGCCGAGGTGCAGGTGCCCTTCGTCCAGGTGAGATGGCCCGAGGCGGAGATTGCGGTGGTGCTTCAGGGTTCCACCTCACCCGAGTTCTCCGGTGAACTGGGCCGGCAGCTCGCCCGAATACTGGAGGAATTCGAAAAGCCGCTGGTGGTCGCCTCCAGCGACCTTTCCCACTACCATGCTCAGACCGTGGCCAGGGAGAAGGACAGCAGAATAATAGAGGCATTCCTCAGCGGGGATACCGAAAAAATGGAGAAGGCGGTTTCGCAGGGGGGAGAGGCCTGCGGCATAGGGCCCATCCTGACCCTGATGCACTACGCGGAAGCCAGGGGCGATACCGGTTTTGAAAAGATAGCCTGGAGCACCTCCGCCGAGGCCAGCGGCGACAGCAGTTCCGTCGTGGGCTACTTCGCCGGCTGCTGCAGAAGGGAGGGGTCCGGGAATTGATATCCGAATCTGACAGAAAAGCACTGCTGGAGCTGGCAGGGAGAGCGGTGAGGGCCGCCGCCGCGGGAGAGCCGCTCCCGCCTGTACCCGAAGGTGAAGTCTTCGCGGCGGAGGGAGGAGCCTTCGTAACCCTCAGGAAGAACGGCGCGCTGAGGGGGTGCATAGGCCATTTCACAGGTACCGGGCCCATCGGCAGGACGGTGATTGACATGGCCGCGTCGGCCGCGGTCAGGGACCCGAGGTTCCCGCCGGTGAGGCCGGGAGAGGTTGATGATATAGATCTGGAGATATCGATACTGAGCCCCATGGAACCGGCGGCGCCGGAGGACGTGGTCCCCGGAACCCACGGGCTATACGTAAGGCAGGGTTTCCGGTCCGGCACCCTTCTTCCGCAGGTGGCGGAGGAGGAGGGATGGGACCGGGAGACTTTCCTGGCCCACACGTGTCTCAAGGCCGGCCTTCCTCCGGACAGCTGGAAGAGGGACGACGTTCAGCTTTACACATACACGGCGGAAGTGTTCGGCGAAGAAAGGAAAGGAGCCGTAGACAGATGAGATATTTACTTGTTCTGGCGGCGGTAATGATGACGGGATGCTCGGTTCCCGGAGTCGGTGAGCTGGAAGAGAGAGTGGACGACCTGGAGTCTTCCGCGGATTTCGATACCGGGGAACTGGAGGACAGGATAGATGAGCTGGCCGAACGGCTGGAAACCCTGGACCGGCAGGTCAGCGAGCCGGAAGCTGCGCGAGTTACAGAGACGGGGGAAGAACGGATTATGGAGCCCCCTACACTTTCCATGGAGGATATTGCCGGTCTGACGGATTCACTTAACGTGATGAAGACCGATATCAGCGAAAGCGTATCCCGGCTGGACACCACGGCGGTGGAGCTGGCCCTGACCGTGGACAGCCTCAGCATGGAGAACGATTCTCTGAGGGCGGAACTGGATGAGCTGAAGGAAACCGTCCAGAACCTGAGCTACACGGTCACCAACCTCAGGAACAGCGGCACTACCTCCGGCTCCTCCAGGGGAAGTGGCTCGTCATCCGGAACAGGTTCCACCAGGGGAGGCTCGACCGGCTCTTCCACGAGTTCATCCGGAAGCAGGTAGGTCGGTTCTCTGAAACGCTCCGGCGGCGGTGGGCTTCGACCATCGCCGCCGTCCTGTACCGGGAGCCGTTCTATTCTTCCCTGAACTCCACCTTGTAATAACGTTTCTTGCCGGCACGCAGCAGAATGCTGTCCGGTGTGTCCGCCGGGTCCAGCTCCTCCACCGGGTCCTCGACCCTGCGTCCCTCAACGTACAGGCCGCCCTGGCTTGCCAGTCTCCTGACGTCGCTCCTGCTGCCGCAGAGCCCGGTCTCCACGAAGAGGTCCAGCCAGGTTATTCCCTCGCGCATCCTGGAACGGGATATCTCCAGGCCGGGGACCTCATCCTGCGTCCCCTTCCCCCCGAACAGTGCCCTGGAGGCTTTCCGGGCCTTCAGGGCCTCATCCATTCCATGGGCGATGGCCGTAGCCTCCAGCGCCAGTTTTTCCTTCACCGTTCTCATTTCCGCCCCCTGAAGGCGGGACAGCTCCTCTATCTCGTCCAGGGGAACGAAGGTGTAGAGCTTCAGGAAGTAGACGGCGTCCTTGTCGTCCACGTTTATCCAGAACTGGTAGTAATCGTAGGGGCTTGTGAGCTCCGGGTCCAGCCATACCGCTCCTCCGGCCTGGGTCTTGCTCATTTTCTCTCCCGAGGCGGTGGTTACCAGCGGGCAGGTGAAGCCCCAGGTCTCCCCGCCGTCGCACCGCCTGACCAGGTCTATGCCGGCCACGATGTTGCCCCACTGGTCGGACCCGCCTATCTGGAGCACGCAGCCGTACTCACGGTGGAGATGAAGGAAGTCGTAGGCCTGAAGAAGGCTGTAGCTGAACTCCAGGAAGGAGAGGCCGGTCTCCAGCCTGAGCTTTACCGATTCAGCCGCCAGCATCCTGTTCACGCTGAAATGGCGGCCGACCTCCCTGAGGAAATCTATATGGTTGAGTTTCGATAGCCATTCGTAGTTGTCCAGCAGGAGGGCGTCTTCCGAGGACGGGCCGGAATCCAGGAAGTCCTTCAGCTGAAGGCGGATGGAATCGGCCCAGCCCGAGATGACGCTCCTGGATTCGAATGTTCTTTCGGAGCTTCTTCCCGAGGGGTCTCCCACCAGCGCGGTACCGCCTCCGACGACCATTATCGGTCTGTGCCCTCCATCCTGAAGATGACGGGCTATCATCAGGGGCACCAGGTGGCCGAGATGAAGGCTGCGGGCGGTGGCGTCGAAACCTATGTAGAAACTGAGAGGGGGTCCGTCCAGCAGTTCGGACAGCTTCTCCTCGGCTGTCATCTGGTAGACCAGCCCTCTTTCGCTGAGTTTTCTCAGTAGCTCCAAAACCACGCTCCCTTCAGCCGGCTGCAACTGGCAGAACAGTTCCCAGGTTCTTATGTTCCCTTCTGTCGTAACAGGGAACATAATAAACACCGGAGAGAATAATGGAAACCATCGAGTTCGAACATCCCGTGGCCAGGAGCATACTGACCATGATGCGCGACCGTAATACCGGGTCCGATCATTTCAGAAGGCTGTCCTTCAGGCTCGGTCTCATGCTGGCGGTGGAGGCCACCCGGAACCTGGCCACAACGCCTCTGCAGGTGGATACCCCCATGGAACCCACCCTGGGAGAGAGGTGCGCGGAACTGCCTGTGCTGCTGCCGGTTCTCAGGGCGGGTCTGGGACTTCTGGAGCCTTTCCGGGAGCTTCTGCCGGACTCGCCGGTAGCTTTCGTGGCCGTTCGAAGGGACGAGGAGACGGGAGAACCCGCCTGGCTCTACGATTCGGCACCGGAACTGCGCGACAGGCAGGTCATCATTCTCGATCCCATGCTGGCCACGGCGGGAACCGCCAGGTCGGTTATCGATTATGTTATCGGGAAGGGGGCGCGCGGGATCACTCTGGTCAGCGTGGTCGCCGCCCCCGAAGGTATATACAGGCTGCGGGAATACGATGATCTCACCCTGATAACCGTATCGGTGGACAGGGAGCTGGACGACAGCTGGTTCATTCTTCCCGGCCTCGGCGATTACGGGGACAGGCTGTTTCACTAGCCTTACGCACCGGCGGGAACAGGAACATGATGGATGATAAGGGCATATTCATAGCCGGCAGCGATATGAACGCGGGAAAGACCACCTTCAGCCTGGGACTCATATCCTGGCTGGAGGAGAGCCTTTCCCTCAGTGTATCCTTCATGAAGCCGCTGGGGCAGAAGACCTTGCTGAACGACGGCGAGTCGGTGGGGGAGGACACTTTCCTGGTGAACAGCTCCCTGGGGCTCGATATGCCCCTTGAATACACCGCTCCCTTCACCATGTCTTCCGGAATGGCCCAGCAGTACCTGACCGAAGGCAGCCCCTCCGATCTCAGGAACAGGATAAGCAAGGCCTTCAGGTACCTCAGGTCCCGATCGGACCTGGTGGTCGTGGAGGGTACGGGACACCCCGGAGTTGGTTCCGTTTTCGATCTGTGCAACGCAAGTGTGGCCGGTCTGCTGAACATTCCGGTACTGCTGGTCCTGGACGGGGGCATAGGTCGGACCATCGACAGGTTCACCCTGTGCAGCAGCCTCTTCCGGGAAAAGGGCATCCCTATTCTCGGCGTCATTATAAACAGGGTCCTGGAGGGAAAGGTGGACAAGGTCAGGAAGTACCTCGACCCATGGTTCGCGGAACGTGGAGTGCCGGTATTCGGCTACATACCCTACGTGAACTCCCTGACGGAACCGTCCATCGGAATGCTGGGCCGGGAACTGGGTTTTCGGATTCCCGAGAACGGGGAAGATGACGACGTTCAGGCGGTTGAGGGTTTCATAGCCGGTTTCGGCTCCACCCGGGAGATACTGGAGGACGTATCGCGAAAACCCCGGAGCGCACTGCTTCTCAGTCCCGGCAGGGAGGAGGTCCTGGACGCCATACTTGCCAGAAGGCTGTCCGGCGGTCTCTCACACGGGCCCGGCGCGCTGGTCCTCTGCGGAGGCCCGCCGGAGGAGAATGCCCAGCTGGCTGAGGGCTGCGGCAGGCTGGGAATACCTCTATACAGGACGGCCGGGAGCGCCGGAGCCACCATGTCCCTGCTGAACAGAAGGGTATTCAAGGTGGAGCCGGGAGAGTCGGTGAAGATATCGGAGATAGTGCGTACGGTGAAGGCCAACGTGGACCTGCAGTCACTGGTGGACTCGCTCACCTCCCCTGAGCGCCCGGACGGAAAAACCGGGGCAAAACCCATGTCCAGGCTTCGGTCATGGCTGTCGAGGGTCCTCGGCAGGGACTGACCGGAACAGCCGTATGCGATCAAGGATAATCCTCATAGTTCTGTTCCTTCTGGCCATGGGAGCCACCTTCCTGTTCCGTCAGCCCCATGTCACCTCTACCGGCGGCCAATGGCGGTTCTACGGGCAGCTGGAGAAGCTGTCCCGGCTAAGCGATTCCCTCAACGCGGTGCTTGCCGACACCATCGAGATAAGGACGGCCAGCGTAGGGGAGGGGGGAACCCTGCGCGGGCTGCTCTACCAGACCGGAATAGAGGGCTCGCGGTACCTGGATTGCTGCGACATCCTCATTGACAGCCTGGGCTGGACCTCGGTCCGGGTGGGGGATACGCTGGAGGCCGTCTACGCAAGGAATGTGCTCGCGGAGGTAAGGGGAAGGCCAAGGAGCCGCAGGGGTCATTTCAGCATATCCTTTCACGATACCGGCGAGCCTTCGGAATGGAGCTGGGTTCCGGACGAGCATTACAGAAGGCTCAGGTCCGTGACCCTTACCGTAACCAGTTCGGTGTGGGAGAGCATAGCCCGGTCGGGAGTTCCCTCCGACCTCACTCCCACCGGTCATGTGACCACCGCAAGGGATTCCATAAGAAGGATATCGTACATCAAGAGTTTCGAGGACCAGCTGGCGAACAGGCTTTTCGTCTACGACATCGATTTCTATTACGACGTGCAGCCGGGTGATCGGGTGTGGGTCCTCCTGGAGGAGACCCGATACCCCGGCTCCAGGGAAACCTCCTTCCGAAGGATAATAGCCGCGAAGTACGATTTCGCCCTGGGGGGCATGACCGAGGCGGTACCGTTCTTCCACCGGCCGGACTCCATCGCCCCCGGAGGCACCGGTATAATCCTGGACCACTACCACCGTGACGGCGCTTCCCTGAGGACCATGTTCCTGAAGATGCCTGTCCCCTTCGGAAGAGTGAGCTCGCCCTATTCCAGCGCCCGGATGCATCCGGTGCTGGGTTATACCCGGGCCCACAGGGGAATCGACTACGCCGCCCCCATGGGTACGGAGGTCTACGCGGTGGGCGACGGTATCATCACCGTAAGGTCCTACAGCGGCGGGTACGGCAACCTGGTCCGTGTAAGGCACGCCAACGGCTACGAGACAGCCTACGGCCATCTGAGCAGCTACGCGTCCGGCCAGGAAGTCGGATCCTACGTAAGACAGGGGGACATAATAGGTTTCGTGGGCAGCACCGGTCTTTCCACCGGTCCGCACCTGCATTTCGAGATGAAGAAGAGCGGCAGCTACGTCAACCCGGCCACGGAAATACTTCCCCCCGCCAATCCTCTGGAGGACGATGATCTGGAGCTGTTCACACTGCAGCTGCCGGTTATGGAGAGGGCATGGAGCAGAATGGCCGGCGAAGGCCTGCCGGTGCCCGCGGCTGAGGACTCCCTTCCGGGAGGCGCCTGACCGGCGATGACGGACGGCGGGAACGGGCAGCTTCGCGACTGGGTGAAGAACGAGTTCTTCTGGGATTCGGTCTTCGGGCGTACGCTCTCCGCCCTCACATCCGAGGGCACTACGACCGTAGGCGGGCTCTGCGGCTCATCCATCTCCTTCGCCGCCGCCTCCATCCACCGGCTGGCCGGCCCCACCGTTCTCATAGCCCCCACGCCCTCCCGGGCGGAGAGCCTGAGGGACGACCTTAAGGGCATTCTGGGCAGCGTGCTGTATTTCCCGTCCTACGAGACCCTCCCCTTCGAGGGTGAACCGGCGCATCCGGGCGTCATATCCGACCGAATAGAATGCATGGCCGGCCTGAAGAGCGGCGGCAGCGGCAAGCTGGTCGTCATGCCGGCTTCGGCTCTGGTGAAGAAGATACCTCCACCTTCGAACTTCACCTGCTTCAGGCTCTACCGGGGCATGCGCCTTTCCATAGACCGGCTGGAATCCTGGCTGCTGGCGGCGGGGTACCTGAAGGAGGAGGGTGTGTGGGAACAGGCGAGATGGGCAAGGAGGGGAGGCATCCTGGACGTTGGCACCTACGGCATGGAGAACCCTGTAAGGCTGGAATTCTTCGGGGACCAGCTGGAATCCCTCCGCTCCTTCGACCAGAGGTCCCAGAGAAGCATTCGGAACCTGCCGGAATGCACGCTCCTTCCCGCCAGGGAGGTCGTGCTCTCGCCGGACCACTGGAACCGGGCCATGGAAGTGGTTCCCGAGGAGTGCCACCTTAGCCGGAAGCTGTGGACCGCCAATGATTTTCCCGGAATTGAATATTACCTCCCCGTGTTCCTGGACCGCTGCGTGAGCATACTTGATTACGTGGCCGGGGACGGGACCGTGATAGTCTCCGACCCTGACGCGGTGATGGGGCACGTGGAGGAAGCGCTTGCGTTCAGCATGGACGCCTACACGCCGGAACGGGTGCCGTTCGGTTTCTCCAGGATTTTCTTCAGCGCCGGCCATATCAGACAGGAGCTTGGATCCCACGGAAGGACGGTCCATTTCCTGCCCTTCCCCACCGGCGAAGTGGACGCCTTCTACCGCACGGTTCCCCAGGTGAGCTTTCACGGTCACCGGAGCGAGATGATCAGGCAGTTCATGAGCTGGAACAGGGAGGGCACCAGAATAGCGGTTCTGTGCGATTCCCCCGCGGAGGAGGAGACCTTCCTGGAGCTGCTGCCCGCTGAAGTGGAGCTGGATACCGCCGTTCTTTCCATCTCCGAGGGTTTCCAGATGCCGGACCAGGGGCTGGCCGTGCTGGCGGAGAGGAAGCTCCTGTCCGGCAGGCGCAGGCCGGAGAGGGTAAGGAAGTACAGGGGCGGCGAGGGGCTGGATGATGCGGCGGAGATAGCGCCGGGAGACCTGGTGGTCCACAGAAGGTACGGCATCGGCCGTTTCACGGGCATGGAGAGAATAGAGACTTCCGGCACGCTGCTGGACTGCCTGGCCATCGAGTACCGGGACGGGGACAGGCTCCTGGTGCCGATGCACGAGATAGGTTCCGTGCAGAAGTTCATGGCCCCGGAGAAGGCGCGGCCCAGGCTGGACAAGATAGGGGGAGCCTCCTGGGACAACAGGGTGTCCGCGGCAAGGAGGAAAGCCACTGAGATAGCGGGAAGGCTGGCCGCCATCTACGCGGGACGAAAAGCCATGAAGAGGGAACCCCCGGGACCTCCGGGGCACAGGGTGAAGTCCCTGGAGAGGAGTTTTCCCTACGAGGAGACCCCGGACCAGCTGAAGACCATAGAGATGGTCGGGAACGATTTCAGAAGGGACATACCCATGGACAGGCTGGTCTGCGGGGATGTGGGCTACGGCAAGACGGAAGTGGCCATCCGGGCCGCCTACAGGGCGGTGGACGCCGGTTTCCAGGCCGCCGTTCTTGTTCCCACAACCGTGCTGGCCGAGCAGCACTACTTCACGTTCAGGGACAGGCTGGCGGAGTTCCCGGTGAGGATAGACATGCTCAGCAGATTCAGGACGCCGGCGGAGATAAGGCAGACGGTGCGGGACCTGGCCCTGGGCGAGGTGGATATCGTAGTGGGGACGCACAGGCTGCTGCAGAAAGACGTGAGGTTCCACAACCTGGGACTGCTGGTAATAGACGAGGAGCACCGTTTCGGGGTCAGGCAGAAGGAATATCTGAGGGAACTCAGAACGGGTGTGGATACACTGGCCATGACGGCCACGCCTATCCCGAGGACGCTTCACATGGCCCTCTCCGGATTTCGTGACATATCCGTAATAGCCACCCCTCCTCGGGACAGGTACCCGATACACACCGAGCTCATCAACTTCAACCCCGGCATTATAGCGAAAGCCGTGAAGAGGGAACTGGAGAGGGAGGGGCAGGTATTTTTCGTCCATAACAGGATACAGTCAATCGAGGGTGTCAGGGAGAAACTTCATTCCATACTGCCCGGTGTGAGGACCGTGGTGGCTCACGGCAGGATGAGTCCAAGGAACCTGGAGAAGGTGATGCACGATTTTATGGAGCAGAAGTACGATGTACTGCTCTGCACTTCCATAATAGAATCCGGACTGGATCTACCCAGGGTCAACACCATGGTGATAGACAACGCTCACATGTTCGGCCTGGCGGACCTCTACCAGCTCAGGGGAAGAGTGGGCAGAAGCCATCACCAGGCGTACTGCTACCTGGTGGTGCCGCAGGGCAGGAAGCTCAGGCCCGAGGCCAGGAATCGGCTGGATGCGGTAAGAAGGTTCACGGAGCTGGGCTCCGGCTGGAACATAGCCATGAGGGACCTGGAGATAAGGGGCGCGGGAGAGCTGCTGGGCTCCTCACAGCACGGCCAGATGGTATCCATCGGCTACTCCATGTTCGAGGAGCTGATAAGGGAGGAGGCGGCCAGGCTGAAGGGTGAGGAGAGCGGCCCCATGCCCGATGTGAGGGTGGAGATACCGGGAGACTCCTACATTCCTCCCTCCTACGTTCCGGACGTTTCCGAGAGGGTTCGTATCTACAGGAGCTTCTGGAGGGCGCGGAGCGAGAAGGATATCGACCGGTGGGCCGAGTACCTGTCCGACAGGTACGGAGAACCGGAGGAGCCGGTGAGGAACTGTGTCCTCAGGGCAAGGACCGGCTGCCTTGCCAGGCGCTCCGGAATAGAGGAGGTCGTGGTCAGCGGTTCCCATGCCAGGCTGGTCTTCAGTCCCGGGGTCCAGGCCACCCGGACGCTTCCCGGGGACGCCAGGGTGAGCGTCAGCGTGGAGAAGACCGGCCGAATAATCATGACGGTCGCCCTGAGGGGTCTCGGGGAGAGTGAGAAGGTCGAGAGGGTAGTGGACCTCATCAGGTTCCTGCAGACCGAATAACCCATTTTGCATGACGCCCGAGGTGGTGAAGAAGGGAGTGTATCCCTTATATTTCCCTGTTCGGGGAAAGCACCTTCCGGGCTCCCGGTCACAGTGCCTGATGAAAGGATTGATCAATTGCCTTATTCCAAGATATTGTGTTCGATCGCGCTCGCTGCCGTTCTGTTCCCTCTCTCCTGCGGAGGGGGGGATGAGAAGGTCCTTGCCAGAGGTTCCGGCATAGAGGTGACCGAGGAGGATTTTCACAGGGAGTTCGATAACCTCCTGCCCGACGACCAGGTAAGCGTTCTGGAG
The DNA here is from genome assembly GCA_046498225.1 of Candidatus Aegiribacteria sp. Taxonomy (GTDB): domain Bacteria; phylum Fermentibacterota; class Fermentibacteria; order Fermentibacterales; family JCC-6; genus Aegiribacteria. The sequence continues at coordinate 5,979 of JAWOBF010000011.1, read as the reverse complement.
CCGGGAGGGAAGCTCGCCCTGGTAACCAGGATGGCGTACAGGGAGGCCCTTCTGGCCGAAGCGGAGAAGATGCAGCTGCCGGAGCTGGAGGACTGGCTGGAGATATCCAGGGAACTCTGGCTCGCCCGCCGGTGGCTGGAGGAGGAGCTGGATGATATCTACTCCGCGGACCTGGACACCTCCCGGATAGACAGCCTGATGTCCATCGAGACCTCCCTGTCGGCCGTTCTGATGAGGGACAGCCTTTCGGCGCTGGAGGTGCTGGAGGAGTGGAGGGCCCGGAGTCCCGGCCGGCCCGCGGAAGGAATGGCGCTGGCTCCCTGGAGCCGGGAAAACTCCAGCTATCTCGATTTCCAGGGCAGCTTTTTCACCCTCTTCTCGGGCAACCCCGAAATGGCCCGGATCATGCTCGAACATGCCGGACAGGGCCCTTCGATGACAGAACTCTACGGCGCCTGGGCGGTATTCACCGTGGATACTTCCCAGACGGAGACGCCGGAATACAGCGTTCCCGCGGCGGCAAGATACTACATAGCGTCGAAACTGGATGAAAGAAGAGAAATTACCGTCCTATCGCCGGGAGTTGAGAAACTGGCGGAACATTTCATCCTGGAGGACGGCGGTTATTCCTTCACCTCCTCGGATGAACTGGACCGCGGTCTTCGGGTGGCAGGTTTCCCCGGCGGGGATCTCACTGCCGATGAGGTTGTCAGCACCGCCATGATGATCAGGGACGAGAACTTCTTCCGGGGCGTTCCGGAGGATTTCACCCCCTGCATGCTGCCCCGGCCGATGCTGGACCCCGAGGTCGACCTCTGGGTCTACGTGGAGGGGCTGGCGGAGATAGAGAGGCAGGCCGCTCTGGCGGAGCAGGAGGGGCTCACCTGGCCGGAACAGGAGAGGGAACTGACCGTAACCGACATTGTTCTGAAGAGCCGGGTTCTCACGGGCGGGACCCCGGTGGATACGGCGACGGCCCTGGAATACTACCGGGAGAACGCTCACCTTTACCAAATACCGGAACTACGGTCCATAGAGGTGGTCTACGTTCCCTACGAGTGGATGCCCGAGGGACAGGTCTCGTCCTTCGAGGAACTGGAGATGTACTACAGCCGGTCGGATTCCCTGGGCAACCTCGTGCCCACCGAACCCTGTCCCCTGGAGATGTACGGGTCCTACGGCGAACAGGTGTTCGAAGCCGAAGAGGGTGTATTCACCGGGCCGGTGGACCATCCGGAGGACGAGGTTTTCGTGTTCTTCCGTGTGGTGGACATCATCCCTGAGGGGGAGACCGATCCCATGTACATCCTTCCGAGACTGATGGAGGACTGCCGCCGGGCGATGGTCGACCGGAGGCTGGAGGACTATCTTCTGGAACTCTGGGATGCTTACAGTATAGAGATTGACAGCGCGCTGGTCAGTGAGATCGATCCATGGAGTTCCGTATACTGACAGCGCCCTTCTGGACCGATGAAGTCTTGAACCAATGGAGGATAAAATGAATAGAATGTCGCTTGCGATCCTGCTGTTCGCCCTGCCTGGAATGCTGTTCTCCCAGGTGCTGGCAACGGTTGACGATGCCCAGCTCACCTGGGAACAGGTTCTTGCAATGATAGGAGGGGCCCAGAACATTCCCTACCTGGGAATATCCTCCGAGGCCGGAGCCGCCGAGGTGCTCCAGTCGTGGGTCCGGGAGGAGCTTCTGGTCCAGGCGGCCAGGAATGCCGGGCTGGAGACGGACCCGGAGGTTGTGAGCATGCTGGAGCAGGCAGAGAGACAGATCCTCCTTGAAGCCTACATGTCGGATATAGTATCGGGGCTCCAGCCTTCCCAGCTGGAGGTGGAGAACTACGTAGACGAGTGGATGGACTCCTACAGGAAGAGCGCTCACGTCAGGCACATAGTGGTGGAGGATCCCAACCTGGCCACTTCCATCCTCGCCAGGATAAGGGCGGGTTCCGATTTCGCGTCACTGGCGCAGGAGTATTCCATCGGACCCAGCGGAGAGAACGGCGGAGACCTGGGCTGGATAACCAGGGGTCAGTCAGGCTACATGGCCTTCGATGAAGCCGCCTTCAGGCTTTCCGAGGGAGAGGTCAGCGATGTTGTGGAAACCGGAGCCGGCTATCACATAATAAAGGTCGTTGAGACCCGGTCTCTTTCGCCGGAGCCCGACGAACAGGAGATAAGGCAGGTAGTCGCCACGGAACTCACCCAGGCCTTGCAGGAGGAAGCCATAATGGCCGCGGTGGATGACCTGGAGGAAGACCACGTGGTCCGTATCTACCCGGAAAGGCTCCTTGAGCAGCTCTAACGGCAGGTCTCTCGTCTGGGCCGTCTGGACCCTGGCGGCGGTGGCGGCGGCGGCCACCACGGTTGTGGTCCTGGGAGTGACCCGTCGTGTGGAAGACCCCGTGGACGCGACCGGTGCCTATGACGACGGAGTTCAGACGGACAGCCCGGTGGCGGCAAGTGTGGGCGGCTCGATGATATACCACGAGGACCTGCCCGTCATCGGAATAGATGACCCCTCCCTGCTGGAGGTATGGGTGGAGGACGAACTGCTTGCCGGCATGGCCCGAGAGAGCGGTCTGGAAAACCCCAGGCGCAGCAGGCTCCTTCAGGACAGGGTAAGGCAGATATACCTGAGGGACGAGCTGCTTTCCAGGACCTACAGCGGAATTTCCTTCCCCGACAGCGCTGAAGTGTTCCGGTACATGCAGTCGGACAGCCCCGCCTACATGGTGGAGAGGCACTACCACCAGATTCTGGTATCCACCAGGCAGATGGCGGATTCAGTCCATGGAAGGCTCTCCCTCGGAGAGAATTTTCAGATAACCGCCGAGAACCTGTCCATCGGACAGAAAGCCGGCACAGGCGGAGATCTGGGTTTCATGACCGCCGGAGAGCTCATGGCCTACGGGATACCGAGGGACGCCGCGCTGCCGGACGGACTGGGTGATCCGGTGGAGAGCCCCTACGGCTGGCACATCATCATGGTGACGGAAGAGAGGCCGCTGGAGGATACCGCCAGGGTTGTCCGGGCGGTGGCCGATGATATTTACAGGAACCGGATGACGGCCTCCAGGGACAGCCTGCTGGAGGTGGCCCGCATGGAGAGAGAAACGTACATTGATACCCTGCTCCTGTCCCGGGGAAGACCGGCCGGGTCGGGCGCGGACAGCGACGGAGGAGGGGACCGATGACCCTGATCCTTGCCTTGCTGATTACGGGCGGCATGGTTCCGCTGGAAAAGACGGTAGCGCTTGTGGGGGAGAGTCCCGTCCTGCATTCCCAGGTCATGGACCTTCTCACCGGAACGGATTTTGGGGAGACCGGGGGGGATTTTCAGGCCCTTACATCTACCGCCGGCTACCGTCAGGCTCTGGAGGAGCTTGTGGAGAACCGCCTCCTGGTCCAGGCCGGGATCGAAGCCGGATACTATCCCACCGAGGATGAGATAAGGGCTCTGGTGGAGGAGGAGCTGGAGAACGACCCCCGGCTGGCCTCCATTGACAGGGAATACCTCGCGAGCTACCTGGCGGATGACAGGTCCGCCCAGATATTCCTGGGCAGAAAGGTCCAGGAGGCTATCAACAACATGTCGGTGAGTCCGGAGACCTTCCTTTCCGCCAGCGCGGAGCTGGTGGAGGAGCTTGTAATGCCCCGCAGGGTTGGATGGATATACCTTCCCGTCCTTCCCTCCGGTCCCGAGTACCATGAGGCGGTGGACGAGATGCTTGAGCTCAGGTCCAGGATAATGGCGGGAGAGTCGTTCGAGGAACTGGCAATGCAGTACTCGGACGACGGCTCGGCAGCCGCCGGCGGGTACCTGGGCACCTTCGGACCGGGAGAGATGACGTACGCCTTCGAGGAGGCGGCGTTCTCCCTGGAGCCCGGCGAGGTGAGCCAGCCGGTGGCGACCTCTTTCGGCGTTCACCTGATAAGGCTCGAGAGCAGGGGCGAGGACGGCACCGTCACCGCCAGCCACATACTGAGACTGGTGGAGGTGGACAGCGCCGACGTTGAGAACACGCTGATGCGAGCGGAGGACATAATCCGGGAGATGGAGGTATCCGGCATGTCCTTCGAGGAGGCCGCGGCCCGGTACAGCATGGACAGGTCTTCCGCGGACCTGGGCGGCGACATGGGAATAGTACCCCTGAAACTGTGGATACCGGAGATTGCCCGGGAGGTGGAGGACCTTGAGCCCGGCGGGATTTCGGGCCCCGTACTGCTGGAGGAAACCGGGGGCGTGGCGATAATACGGCTGCAGGAGGGTTCCGGCGACGTGGACTGGAGCTCCTACAGCTCCCGCGAGATAAACAACCTGGTGCAGCAGGTTATCTACCAGGACACCTACCGGTCAGTGGTGGATTCCCTCAGACGCCGGATCCCGGTGGTCTACCTCCTGGAAGACGCGGACGCAGTTGAGGATTGACGTATACCTCAAGCTAATCGGAATATTCAAGACCCGTTCGGCCGCGGGCAGGGCGGCTTCAGGCGGGTTCGTATCCATGGATGGTCGAAAGCTGAAACCTTCCCATACGGTGAGCGGGAACGAGGTGATCACCATAATAAGACCCGACGGCTCCAGCCTTTCCATACGGGTCACGGACATTCCCGCCACGGGACAGGTTTCCAGGAAGGACCGGCCGGACTATTTCAGCATCGTCGAGGGTAGTGGCTGATGATAGTCTCCTTTCAGAACGTAAGCAGGTTCTATAACCAGTGGCCCGCACTGGAGAAGGTGAACCTGCAGCTTGAAGAGGGGGAGTTCCTGGTGGTCTCCGGACCCAGCGGAGCCGGCAAGACCACTCTTTTCAGGCACATCTGGATGGGAGACCTGCCCAGCTCGGGCACCGTCGAGGTGGCCGGTTTCAGTTCCGACAGGATAGGCAGAAGGGACCTGCCTCACCTCAGGAGGAAACTGGGCATCGTCTTCCAGGATTTCCGGCTTCTGCCGGAGAGAACCATATACGACAACGTGGCGCTGCCCCTGCAGGTGGCGGGAACATCGCCCAAGGCGGTGAGAAGAAGGGTATTCTCCCTCCTGGCCGAAATGGAGCTGAACCACAGGAGGGCCGCCTTTCCCCACGAGCTTTCCGGAGGTGAGCAGCAGAGAGTGGCCATAGCCAGGGCTATGGTGGCCCATCCGGTGATAATCCTGGCGGATGAGCCCACAGGCAATCTGGACCCGGAAGTCTCCAGGAAGGTGATAGACCTTCTGGTGGAGATAAACAGGTCGGGTACCGCGGTTATGCTCGCCACCCATGATCCCAGGCAGGTTCCGGCCGGAGTGGCCAGGTTCATCTACCTGGACAGGGGCCATCTGGTCAACCCCAGCTCCTGGGACGGGTACGATCAGCTGTGATACATCTTCTGGGAAACGCGTTCCGCGAGGGGATGATGAACGTGAGGGGGAAGCTCGCCACCTTCCTCATAACCCTTCTGATGGTGAGCCTGTCATTCATGGTCTTCGACATATTCCTCATCGTTTCGTGGAACCTGGGCTCCATTCTGAGGAGCGAACAGGAGAACGTGGGCATCGAAGTATTCCTCAGCGAGATCGTCAGCGAAACCGAGGCCCTGCGGCTGGCCGACCTGATATCGGAGATGGAGGGGGTACGGGCGGTATACTACGTATCCCCGCAGGAGGCGGAAGCCATATTCCGGTCGGACATGCCGGAGCAGGCCGACCTTCTCAACCTGCTGGGCCCGCAGTTCCATCTTCCCGCCTCCATCCAGATAACCCTGCATCCGGAATACCGGACTTCCGAGAAAGTGGGAGGAGTGGCCAGGACGGTATCCGGAATGGACGGGGTGGACGACGTCATATACGGCAAGGAGTACCTCCCGGGGCTGACGAGGGCGGTGGACATGCTGGAAACGCTGGTGATACTGGCGGGCCTGGTCTTGGCGGTAAGCCTGTCCCTGGTGGTGGCCAACACTGTGAGGCTCGCCGTTGCGAAGAGAGCG
>JAWOBF010000148.1:0-3325 GCA_046498225.1 Candidatus Aegiribacteria sp. | reverse complement strand
GGGAAGGAGTTAATTATCTCTTGAATATGAGCTGTTTCCACCGTAAGCCCCCTCCCCTGGTGGTGAAGGGCAAGAGGCTCCAAGATGTCAGCGTAGGCGCTGTCGCAGACTATCAGGTACTGCGAATCGCCACCCTGAACATTGCCGTCGGGGGGCGGGGGCTGGATATCGTAGTCCCCCTGAATGGCCCGGACCCTGGCCTTTCCCACGGACCTCTGGCCCGGAGTCAGGGTCTCTGCGTGGCCGTCCTCCCAGCTTACCGTTATCTCCATGCGGGTCACAAGGCTCAATCCGCCCCGGGATGGAAGATACTCCCAGGGCTGCACCAGGCATGAAGCCACTGTAGTTCCTGACAGGCTGCCGCTGTGCGAGGCGATGACGGGGTCCGACGGCCAGGGGGAATCGGATGAGTACACCGAGGGGTCCGGGAACCTTGATACCGGGCCGGAGGAGGAGAGGGGTCTCAGCTCCGTCGCCGGAATAATGTCCAGTCCCGAGGCCGCCATCTCCACCCGGTCGAGGGCAACTGCCGTAAAGGTCACGTCGCGGGCTCCGTCGGGCAGGATGAAGACCCGGGGGGAGGCGGGAAGAAGAGGTGTGCCGGGAGCGCCCTTCAGCTGAAAACCGTCTCCCTCCACCACGGAGAACCCTTCGAGGATACGGAAACTGAAGTCGGAAGGATGGTACTCCACGGTCCTGACCATTGTTCCGCCCATGAGGGGAAAGGCCAGCAGAAGAACGCACGGGGTCAGCAGTTTTTTCAACTTGGGTCACTCCCTTACATTCAGACAGCTATGAATATATTACATCACTGGGGTATTCGTTCCCGTTGAGATATAGAGCGTAATGGAAGGTGTGATACATTGAAGACCAAGAATTTCAGGGTAGTGCCCAGAATACCGGAACAGCTGGACGCTTTGAAGAGGATAGCCTACAACACATGGTGGACCTGGAACACACAGGCCATCGAACTCTTCAGGTGGATAGACTCGGAACTGTGGGAGACCACCTACCACAACCCGGTAAGGCTTCTGGGACACGTGAGCCAGGAAAGGCTGGAGGAACTCTCCTCCGATACAGTTTACCTATCACATCTGGAGAAGACGGCGGAGCGGCTCGACGATTATCTGTCCAGGAAGACGTGGTTCGACAATCAGATGAATGAGCGGGAGTTAGAGGACGATGATTTTCTGGTGGCAACGTTCTCCGCGGAGTTCGGGCTGCACGAGAGCATTCCCATCTATTCCGGAGGGCTGGGTGTCCTGGCCGGCGACACCATAAAGAGCTGCAGTGAGCTGGGGCTTCCATCCGTGGGAATTTCACTCCTCTACAGGCACGGGTACTTCAGCCAGTACCTCAACAGCGATGGATGGCAGCAGGAGCGGTATTTCATCAACGATTACTCCAACATGCCGGTGGACCCGGTGTACGCGGAGGACGGTTCACAGGTAGCCGTGGACGTGCCTCTGGCGGACAGGACGGTGAAGGCAGCTGTATGGCAGGTCAGGGTGGGAAGAGCGGTCCTCTACCTCCTGGACACCAATCTGCCGGAAAACCACAGCGGTGACCGGGGCATAACCGGCCAGCTCTACGGCGGCGACCGCGAGATGAGGATAAAGCAGGAGATAATTCTGGGCATCGGTGGCCTTAGAGCCCTGGACGCCATGAACATGAGGCCCAGCGTAAGGCACATAAACGAAGGACATTCCGCTTTCCTGATACTCGAGCGGATAAGGCAGATAATGGAGGAGGGTCTCTCCTTCCCCGAGGCCAGGGAACTTGTGGCGGCGGGCAACGTCTTCACCACCCACACTCCCGTCCCGGCTGGAAACGAGGAATTCGCCCCGGAGATGGTGGTGAAGTACCTGCAGCCAATGATAAGCGCTATAGGGATCTCCGGTGAGGAATTCCTCCGGTTCGGCCATTACGACGACAACCCAAACTTCTCCATGACCGTATTCGGCCTGAGGTTCTCCCAGCACAGGAACGGTGTCAGCAGGCTTCACGGTGAGATATCCAGGGAGATCTGGAAGGGAGTGTGGCCGCATCTTCCGGCGGCGGACACCCCCCTTACCCACGTCACCAACGGCATACATCCGGAATCATGGGTTGCGGACGAAATGGAGAAGCTCTTCACCAGATACGTGGGACCCCGCTGGTCCAGCAACAGGACGGACAGCGACGAGTGGGACAAGGTGGAGAAGATACCCGACTCGGAACTGTGGCCGGCGCACACCAGGATGCGGGAGAGGCTGATATCCTGGGCCAGGGACAGATGGGAAAGCCAGATAAACAGGATGGGACTTCTCAAGCCCCATCTCAAGGATATGCCGGTGCTGGACCCGGAGGTGCCGACCATAGGTTTCGCCAGAAGGTTCGCCGCGTATAAGAGGGCCACACTGCTCCTGCGCGACCGGAAGCGTCTTTCCCGAATAGTGAACCACCCCGAAACTCCGGTACAGCTCATTTTCGCCGGAAAGGCCCATCCCCACGATTCCGAGGGAAAGAACCTCATTCGAGAGATAATCCACCTGTGCATGACCGAGGAGTTCTACGGAAAGGTGATATTCCTGGAGGATTACAGCATGGACATGGCCAGGCACATGGTCCAGGGTGTGGATGTATGGCTCAACACTCCCCGCTACCCCATGGAGGCCTGCGGTACCAGCGGCATGAAAGCCTGCTTCAATGGAGTGATACACTGCAGCGTACCCGACGGCTGGTGGGCCGAGGCCTACCGGCCGGGCATAGGGTGGTCAATCGGCTCGGGGGAGGAGTACGATGACCCCGAGCTGCAGGACAGGCTTGAAGCCAAGGCACTCTACAACATTATCGAGAATCAGATAATCCCCATCTTCTATGACCGGGACAAGAACGATATCCCGGTCAACTGGCTGAAAATAGTGAAGGAATCCATGAAGGCCATATGTCCCGTCTTCAGCAGCAACCGCATGCTGGCCGAATACTTCGGTCGCTTCTACCTCCCCGCCTACAGCAAGACGGGTCTGCTGACCCGGGACAATTACACAGGTGCCAGGGAACTGGCCGCATGGATGGAGACCATACGGCAGAACTGGCACGCGGTGAAGATAGAGTCTGTGGAGTCGGAGATAAAGAACGGCACCTGCTCCGTGGGCGACCCGCTTCCGGTATCGGTGGGATTGAGGGCCCCGGGGCTCCTGCCGGAACACCTCCTGGTTGAGGTCCAGCACGGGAAGATAGAACACGACGGCTGGCTCACTCACCGGGAATCGGTAAGGCTGGAGTTCGACAGCGAGGAGGATGGACTTCTCAGGTTCGGGGGCTCCTTCCGGTGCAGCCATTC
>JAWOBF010000144.1:0-10651 GCA_046498225.1 Candidatus Aegiribacteria sp. | reverse complement strand
GAAGCCGCCGTCACCGAAATACACCTGGGTTCCCCACCTGGTGCAGATGAAGTCCGGGAAACCGTCGGCGTTGAAATCCCCGGTCTCGACCGTGTAGTTGGAGTTCCAGCCGTCGATGAGCCAGGCCTGTGTCCAGGTGCCGTCGCCATGGTTCTCGTACACCCTTACGCCGTTGTCGGCGCCGAAGGACTCGCAGACGATGTCGAGGTCGCCGTCCAGATCGAAGTCCGCGAGGTCGGTGGCGAACATGCCCCAGTCCTCGCCGCTGGAGGCCAGCCCTTCGTCCCACTGCGTCCATCCGCCGCCGGTCCCGTCGCCGAGAGCGGCGCCCATTATCTTGTCGCCTATGCCGCCCGAGGCGTAATCGTGATGTATGCCCCAGGCAATGTCCAGATACCCGTCGCCGTTAAGGTCCCCGAGCGCGCATCCGCCGTACCCGAATTCGCCTGTCTGCACCACCGGCCAGGTGTCTCCCCCGTCCCCCAGCCATACCATTATCCCGTGCTGGTCCGAGTTGATCCAGGGCGAGCCGTGGTCCCCCACCGAGACCAGGTCCAGGTGGCCGTCCCCGTTCACGTCGCCTATCTCCAGCTCCGTGTGTCCGGCCTCCTTCAGGGGTATCTCCAGACCGTCGGACCTGGAGATGAGGGTAACGGCACAAAGGGGCAACGCCATGAACAGAACCATGACCGTGATGACCCGCATATCTTCATCCTTCCTTCCGGAACTTACACCAGCATTCCAATAATAACTACCCGGGGAAGAATGACCCAAAGCAGCCGCGGCGGGGAAGGCGGAGCACGGAGCTTGTCTTCATTTTACCCGGAGCATATCATATTGAAAGCTGACGGGTTGTGAAAACGGAATCAGGGGGGAATCATGACATATCTTGTAACGATGCCAAAACTGCCGGAGGAAGCTATCAGGAGCGCTTGAGCCAGCGTCGTTCAGGCTTCCGGTGGAAGCGAGATAGAACTGGTGAAGGCATACGTTAACTACGGGGAGGGATTCGCCTGCTGCTGCTGGGAGGCCCCCTCGAAAAACGACCTCAGGCAGCTCTTCATGAAGTCGGGGGCTCCCTTCGACAGGATAATCGAGGTTGAGGAGATCACTCCGGACCGGTGAAGGGACCGGCAGCTTATCAGCCGGTATCCACGGTGTTCTTCAGCATCAGAACGGCGCAGGTGACCGTAACCATGTTGATGGCGGGTATGATGGATGCCGCGGATCATGTGACGGAGGCCAGCTCCCTCCCGAAGGCGACGCACTGTTCGATGCTCTCCCGGTCCGGGTTCCAGAGGCTCCTGATACCTTCGTTCACAACTTCGAAGCCGGCCTCCTCCAGCCACCGGGTTATTCTGGGCACGCCCTCGCCGCTCCAGCCGTAGCAGCCGAAGGCCGCGGCCTTCTTGCCCCTGAAGCGCAGGCCCTGTATCTCCTCGAGGATACCGGCGGTGCCGCTGGTGATGCCCCCTCCGATGGTGGGCGACCCCACCAGAATCGCCCTGGACTTGAACACCTCGGTGATAACGTCGTTCCTGTCCGACCCGGGAATATTGAAGAGTTTGAGGGTCACCTCACCGTCCTCCCGCTTTATGCCTTCGGCTATGCTCTCCGCCATGGTCCGGGTGCCGTTCCACATGGTATCGTAGAGGATGGTTATCTGGTTCTCCCGGTACTGGTCGGCCCATTCCATGTATTTCTCCACTATCTGGACCGGGTTGTCCCTCCATACCACTCCGTGGCTGGTGGCTATCATGTCGATGGGAACTCCCAGGTCCAGCACTTCCTGAATCTTCTTCGTGACCAGCGGGCTGAAGGGAGTGAGTATGTTGGCGTAATACTTTATGCACTCTTTCATCAGTTCGCACTGGTCCACCAGGTCGTTGAACAGAAGCTCCGTGGCGTAGTGCTGGCCGAAGGCGTCGTTGCTGAAGAGGATGTTGTCGCCGGTCATGTAGGTGGCCATGCTGTCCGGCCAGTGAAGCATCGGCATCTCCACGAACACCAGGCTCTTGCCGTTGCCTATGTCCAGCGTGTCCCCCGTCTTCACCACCCTGAAGTCCCAGTCCCGATGGTAATGGCCCTTCAGTGACTTTACCGCGTTGGCGGTGCAGTAGACAGGTGTATCGGGTATGTGCTTCATCAGCTCGGGCAGCCCTCCGCTGTGGTCTATCTCCCCGTGGTTGGCTATCACACAGTCTATCTCCGAGAGGTCTATCTCCTTCCCGAGGTTTTCCACGAATTCGGCGGCGAATGGCTTCCAGACGGTGTCTATGACTACGTTCTTCCCCTCCCTGACCAGGTAGGAATTGTACGTGGAACCCTTGTGGGTGGAATACTCGTCTCCGTGAAAACTCCGCAGCTCCCAGTCCACCTTGCCCACCCATGTGACGTTGCCCTTTACTCTCTTTCCCATTTTTATGCCTCCCTGCGTCATTCGCTGTACGTAAAGCACGTTCACCTGTAATAGAATAACGGGTGCGGACTTCCATGCACAGGTACGTTCAGGCCCGGCAGCCCGGCTCATCATTGACAGGCCGCGTTTACGGAAGGTATGGTCAGTTCCGTTCAGAACCGCGGGACGGATACATGATTACATAGAGAGGTATCAAGATGGGAGACAGGGAGAATGTTACCGCCATCGTCGGAGCCACGGTCCATACCGTCAGTGGGGATGTCCTGGAGCCCGGGTCGGTTCTTATCTCCGGCGATCGTATCCTTGAGGCCGGGCCGGAAGACAGTGTGAAGATACCCCGGGGGGCGAAGCGCATAGAGGCCCGGGGAATGCACCTTACTCCGGGGCTCATCGACGCGCACGCCCACATCGGGGTCTTCAACGAGAACCAGGGCGAGGACAACTGGGACGGCAACGAGGCTACCGACCCGATAACGCCTCACCTGAGAGTGATAGACTCCCTGAACCCCCATGCGGTAGCCTTCCCCGACGTCCTGTCCTGCGGAATAACGACGGTCTGCACCCTTCCCGGCTCCGCCAACCTGATAGGCGGGACCGGGGCGGCCATACGCACTTCGGGCCGCACCGTGGACGAGATGGTGCGGAAATACCCGGTTGGCATGAAGATGGCCCTCGGTTACAATCCCAAGGGCACCTACGGCCAGAAAAAGAAGACACCCTCCACTCGAATGGCGAATGCCGCGGTGCTGCGCCTGGCCCTTCGCAAAGCGAAGAACTACGCCGAGAAGAAGGCGCATCACCGGGAGAAGCTGGAAAAAGGCGGCGGCTGCGGGGAGAACAAGGACTGTCCACCGGCTCCATTCGAGGTGGACCTGAAGCAGGAAGCTCTGCTGCCCGTGCTCAGCGGTGAGATGATGGCCCGGTGCCACGCCCACAGGGCCGACGATATCCTCACCGCCCTTCGTGTGGCTGACGAGTTCGGCCTTCATGTCTCCATCGAGCACTGCACCGAGGGCTACAGGGTGGCCCCGGAGCTGGCGGAGGCGGGAGTCACTTGTGTTATAGGTCCGCACTACATCGGCATGCGCTACAAGGCGGAACTCATGGGGCTGAACCTGGCCAACGCGGCGGTACTCCATGAGGCCGGGGTGGATATCTGCATTCAGACCGACGCCAGCTGGGGAGTGCAGTGGCTGACGAACAACGCGGCCGTCTGCGTGGCCAACGGGCTTCCGAACGACGTCGCCCTCAGGGCCATAACCCTCAATCCCGCACGGCTGCTTGGTCTGGACGATGACCTGGGCTCCATCGAGAAGGGTAAGCTTGCCGACCTGGTGCTGTTCGGAGGCGACCCCCTGGACATTCGAAGCGGTGTCGAACAGGTCTGGCTGGACGGCCGGCCCCAGAAGTAAGGAGGAACAGCATGTTCCCTCTGCTCATACCTTTCCTGCTGGACACGTTGGTCGTTCCGCCTCCCCCTTCGCATGACGTCTTCGTGCACGAATGGGGAGTCGTGGTATTCTCTTCGGAGGGGGCCTGCATCACCGGAGCCCCGGGGGAGGGGGGGGAGCTCCCCTTCGGCGGGGAACCCTTCGGGCCGGTCCTGGTGGACGCTCCGGTGGTATGGATACACGGCGCCCACTTTCTGGAGGCCGTTTTTACTGTGACAGCGAACCAGGGGGTGCTGACAACTCTGCATCCCGACCCCCGCGGCGAAGACGAGCCCTTCACCGACAGGGCGTCGTGGCGCATATCTTCGCCTCCGCCCCGGCCCATGACAGAGAGGCCGGAACCCCCCTGCCCCGGGGACGTTCCCTTCGCCTGGGCCATGGACTCCTGGAGGAGCGTCCCCTCCCGGGACCTGTACTCCGCGGAGACCGGTGAGTACCTGGGCAACTTCCTGTATTACGAGGCATCGATACCCCGATGGCAGCCGCCTGAGAACGCATACGATCCAATGACCCTGGCGGGTCATTACTCTCCCGAGGGGCTGGTGATAAGCACCGGGACCGAACCGGCGGTGGAAAGGGTCCGGCTGGTTCCCCTTCCCGACGGGACCGGAAGCACCCGCATGAACGGCAGACTGGAAGACAGGGAAGTGCGGGATATATTACGCGGCTGGGCCGCAGGAGGACTGGAATCAAGCGAGGTGGACGCGCTGTGGAGCACCTGGAAGCCCTTCTTCCAGACCGGCTCCGTCACCGACGAGGCGCTCACCGACAGAGAAGGCCGGGAGGAGAGATGGATACTCTTCCCCCTTCCGCCGGACGAGGCGGAGAGGGTAAGCTCGATAAGCCTGGAGATAGATGATGAAGGCTTCAGGCAGATCCATTACAGCAGGCTCTTCCTGGGGCTGGTAAGGGTTTACTGAGGTTTCCCCGGAAGCTGGGGGCCGACCTATCGGCGGCGGATGTCTATTCCAGGCTCCTGTCGGGAAGCTCTCTGCACAGAGGGACCTCCGGCGCCGGTTCCTTCTTCTCTATTCTCCCGGCCAGCCTCCTCACGGCGCTTCGAACTCCCTCCTCGATGACGGGGTGGTAGAAGGGGAGTTCAAGTATCTGGAATACCGTGAGTTCCCGCTGTATCGCCCAGGACAGAAGGTGGGCCACATGCTCCCCGGAGGGAACCACCATCTCCGCCCCCAGCAGCCTGGCGGTGCTCTTTGACGCGTACACCCTCAGCAGACCGTGGTTCACCCCGGCGGTCATCGCCCTGCCCTGGCTTTCGTAGTCCTGCCCCACAGTCACCGCGTCGTCCTCGTTCAGCTGGTCGCGCTTCAGCCCGGCGTAGGCGATGTTGGGGTGTGAAAAAACGATACCAATGGGCGTCCTTCGGTGGAAGCAGTGGACTTCGCCGTCCTTTTGCATGGCGTTGTATCCGGCTATGTGACCGTCGTCCGCGGCCTCGTGCAGTATGGGGGCCCTGGCGTTGACGTCGCCGGGAAGGAAGACCGGAAGGTCCCCCACCTGAAGGGTGTGCTCATCAAAAGCAGGAAGACCGTTATCATCCAGCTCCACTCCCAGGTTCTCCAGCCCCAGCCCCTGGATGTTCGGTTTTCTGCCAACGGACGCCAGGACCTTATCGACCGTTGCGCTGTTCCCGTTCCAGCTGACTTTCACGCCGCCTTCAGCGCCGTTCCCGGCCAGGTCCACCTTCGCGCCGGTATGGATGGGGAATTCGCTCCCTATGATCTCCGCCGCGGTCTCCGCCACCTCGGGATCGGTAATTCCGCCTATCCTCTCCAGGGCGTCGAAGCCGGTAACTTCCACTCCCAGCCTGCTCATGGCCTGTGCAATCTCCAGGCCTATGGCCCCCAGGCCCACCACGGCCAGGCTTTCGGGAAGGTCGTCCATTTCAAAGAGGCTGTCGCTGGTAAGAAGCCTGTCCCCCAGTTCCCTCCAGGGACCGGGGACCACCGGTGTGGATCCGGTGGCGATGATGAGCCTTTTCGTTCTTATCCTGTCGCCGTTGACCTCGATGAGGTCGGGAGCAAGTATCTTCGCCCGGCCGGGGATGTTCTTCCCCTCATCAAGGCCGTCCGTTGACCTCTTCACCCGGGCCACGAACATGTCGCGAAGCCTTCTCACCCTCTCCATGACCGCTTTCCCGTCCACTTCGACGCTGCCCACGAGTCGTAAACCCATCTCCCCGTACAGATGTCTTCCATGGTAGGCATCGGCCGCCTCGATGAGAGCTTTCGAGGGCATGCATCCCACCCTGGCGCAGGTGGTCCCGTAGGGGCCGTCGTTTATTATTACGAAACTGTCCGTTCTCTTCTTTACCTGACTGAGGGCGGAAAGTCCGGCGGTCCCGGCTCCTATGATGGCCACATCAACTTCACGGCACATTTTACATCCTTCCGATGAATTCAGCAGTGCTACCCCCCGATAATAGTCGATAAGACTGCCGCAGTGAAACCGCTGTATTGACAATATCGGCGGAGGGCGAAAGCAGGGGCAGGCTGGAGATAGATGGGGATGACTGTCATGTTATCCTTCACCGGGCCGTGGTCCGGTTTACCGGCGGCATACTCGCCGCGGAGGAGCTTCTCGAATAGAGGTTGCATTCGAACGCGGTGGAACGCGTCCCGGCAGCCGGCTGATCATTCTACTTGCTATCGGGCAGGGATTGTATATCATTCAGGAAGTCTCAGCATATAGTTCAGTATTCCGCAGGAGTCACCGCAAACCACATGAAAGGATTAACTTCATGCCGAAGTACGTTGAATGTCCAGAACCCTTCGCAGGCCTTTTCGAGCAGGCCGAGAAGATACTTGAGCCGGTATTCCAGCAGATGAAGATAAACAGCGAGCAGGGTTCCATTACCGTGAGCGATGAGCGTTACGTCATGTACAGGGGGGACTCCATGGCCGTGGCGCTTAGAAAGCAGCTGGAGAAGGTGCTGGGAGCAAGCACCCCCACAATCATCTACCAGTTCGGCAAGGCCTGCGGCAGCGCCGACGCAAGGTACATGTTCGATAAACTCGGCATAGAGGACCCCGCCCTCAGGCTTGCCCTCGGACCGGTCTCCTTCGCCATGGGTGGATACGCCAAGGTAAAGATCCTCCCTCAGAGCAAACCGGCCCCCGACGACAGCTTCATACTGGTATACGACCACCCCAACAGCTACGAGGCCCAGGCGTTCATCAATGCCGGCATAGAGACCGACAAGCCGGTTGACCACATGAACGCCGGCTACTCCGCCGGATGGTGCGGGGAGGCTTTCGGCCTCAAGCTGGAGGCCAAGGAAATCCGCTGCCGGGCAAGGGGAGACGACCAGTGCCTGTTCGTGATGGCTCCCGGAAACATGGTAAGGAAGCGCGCCGCCGAGATAGAGGAGCTTCTCTAGTACTCCGGCCGGACAGGTGATAGCGGGACGGGCATTGCTGCCCGCCCCCTGACCTGCGGTACGCCGCGTCAGCGTGGTTCGGCCACCAGCTGTTCCGGTCGATGGCCCTTCATGAAAGCCTCTGCAAGCGCGCGGCCTGCAAGGGCCTCCAGCGAGCGGGGAACCCGTCGAAGGGCACAGTCGAACAGAGCGTAGGCGGTGAGGTAGTCCGCGTCACCCATGGCCTGCCATGCCATCCTTATGAAGGAATCGGCATCGGCGGGTACGGATGATACGACCACGCCCGCGAGCAGTACCGACGGCAGAAGCGCTACCATTATCAATGGCATCAGCTTCATCGTGAGCACCTCCTCAATCTGTCCGGAACACAGTTCCGAACAGCGTATGGCAGCCCGGCTGTCCCTCCGGCGTACCGGTCCGGACCCGTGGCTTTGCGTCCCGGGGTCTCCCCCGGTTTGCATTTTGCAAACGGCAACCCGGCTGTCCTTCCCCTATCCCCTGAAGGGGCTGGGACCCGTGGCTTTGCGTCCCGGGGTCTCCCCCGGTTTGCACGACGGTGCTCTACCGTCTTGTATTGAACCTATTCTCTGAGTCAGTCATAGTAAAGAGCCGCAGACCGGTACAGAATAAGACCGCCCGCGGCGGAAACTGTGCGGAACCGTGGCTAAAGCCCGGGTGGGGGCGGTATCAGACCGCGGCAAGCACCCGGCCTAGATACCAGGGCCATATGATCAGACCCAGCGCAGCCTGCCAGAAGCTGAGCTTGATGAAACCCAGCGTGAAGAGCCAGCCGGCGAACCAGATAACCCCGCTTGTATCGCTGTGGAACTTGTAGTTCTTCTCGGACATTGTGTTCCCTCTCGTGTTCTTCCCTCGAAGCCCTTCCCCGTCAGACCTTCCTGCCCCTGAGCTTCAGCAGCAGTATGAAAGCTATGCTGTCCAGCGAGACCAGGATGGACAGCACCTGGGCGTCCCCCTGAGTGTTGTACCCGAAAGCGAGTCTGAGTATCAGAAACAGGATAGTACCCATGATTCCCTCCTTGTTGCTTCATGTCCAATAGCCCCGGCTTTCAGCGTTACCCGGGAACAATCCAATATGTTTCAAAACACAGGCGGAATGCAAGCTCTATGGATCGGGGATCGAGGTGAGAACAGTCATCGGTGAAGGGCCACGGCGCCCGTATGAGCGCCGTGGCTTTTATCTCTCGTTACCTGCTTATCAGAAGCTTCTCCGCTACCCTCTCGCTCCCGAAGGAGAGGGTTACGACGTAAAGTCCCGCGGGCAGGTCTGTGGATACCTGAACAGTGTGGTCACCCTGACCGAGGTGTTCGTTCACCACCTGATGAACCCTGCGGCCGCTGAGGTCGTAGACGCTCACCCGGGCGGCGCCCGATCCGGGAAGACTGAACCCGACCGCCGCGGCTCCGGGGCAGGGGTTGGGGCTCAGTGAGAGGCGGAGCTGTGAAGCCTGCGTGCCGCTCTCGAGGCCTTCCGGAGTGATATCCGCCATGTACGTGTCGGTCCCCGAACCCATTACGTTGGCGTGAACATGCTTGCCGGAGGCTGTAACGTAGGTGCCGTCCGGAGAGATGTCCACATGCCACATGGAGCCTGGGCTGTTGATGGAATAGACGGGCTGGGACGGGCTGTCATCGTCCAGGACTATCACTTCATCGCCGCCTCCGGTCTCGCAGCCCCAGGAGGCCACGGCCAGATAGCTGCCGTCGCTGGTGCAGTCCATCCAGCTCACCACGTCCTGGTGCCCTCCGGAACCCGCGGGGGTGTCGTAGGTCCAAAGAGGGGTGGAACTGGCCGGGTCGAACCGGTAGATGCGGTTGGAGAGGTAGGTGTTCTTGTAGAAGCCGTGGTAGACCGCCTGGCCGTCGTCCGAGATGGAAGCGGCCCCGGCGTAGTAACCGGAAACCGGATGAGACCATGCAAGGTCGTACTGGGAACCGTTCCACTGGGCAAGTTTGGCGGCGGTGAACCCGTAGGCTACCAGGGAACCGTCGCCGGAGATGTCGAAACAGTCGGTGGAGGCGCCCAGGTTGTAGGTATCCTCCAGCGTTCCGGTGGCCACGTCCACCCGCAGAAGGTCGGCCCCCACGCTGAATATCACGCTGGACCCGTCATCGGTTATTCTGAGCTGCCTGGGGCTGTAGGCGAAGGCGGGGTCGTCGAAGAGGAGGTATGGACCGGCCGAATCCGGCACGAAGACGGCAACGCCCAGGTGTCCGTCTATATAACCTCCCACAGCGAAGTACTCGCCGTCAGGCGTGCAGTCGTATTTTCCCGGTTCGTGCACCCATGTCGATAGCAGGGTACCGGTGCCGTCCCAGACCCACAGCGGGGTGGAGCTGGAAGCGGAGAACAGACAGACCTCCAGGTTGTCCTCGGAGACCATGTAATCGTCATTCGGGTCCCCGGGGGTGCCGTTGTCGTTCCAGATGTCGAAGCTGCGCACAAGGTAATACCTGTCCGCGTCCCATGCGGCGGACACGCCCGTGCCCAGGTTCTTCCAGTAGAGGTTGGACCCAAGGTCCGGTTCCGTCTGCCACAGTACCGACCCGTCCCCGGTTGCGCCCTCGAACATTATTCCTCCGCCGTACCAGCCGCCGGTGAAGACGTATTCCCCTCCGTTACCCATGGGGCAGGTCTTCTGCTGCCAGCCGGAGGTCAGGCTGTAGTGCCACAGCAGGTCGGCCAGGGGACCGTCGGACACGGGCATTGATATGGGAAGGCAGGCCGGAGGGGAGATGTCTGTCCTGAACGAGCCTTCATCCGAAGTCTCCATCAGTGTGGCCGTGCCGAAGCCCGAGGCTCCCGCGGCCATTGCGAATAAGGCCAGAACGATAAGGTACTTCATTGTTTCACTCTCCTTTGCGGGTCGGTTGATCGCGTTCACCCGGCCACCCCGGGGACCGTGGCTGAAAGAGACTATAATCCCTGTACCGGGACGACCGTTGCCTTTCGGTGATAATGATACAGGAGAAGCAGGATGCAGGTCAATGACAGCCTGTTCCCTAGAGGTTCATCCTCCATAGAGAGTAGTTCAGCACGGAGGCGAAGCTCACCCACAGCAGGTATGGGATGAAAAGCACGCCGGCGGCCGTTCTGACCCTCCAGAACAATATCATGGTCAGCAGTATCAGCACCCAGAGCAGGATTATCTCCAGGAATGCCAGGCCCGGTTTGTTGGCTCCGAAGAAAAGGTAAGACCACAGTGCGTTCAGGGCCAGCTGAGCCATGAACAGGTACACCGCAGTGGAGAACCCCTGCTCCTTCCATACAAGCCACACGGCGATACCCATGAGGATGTAGAGAACGGTCCATACAGGGCCGAAGACCCATCCCGGAGGATTGAACGATGGCTTCGCGAGGCT
>JAWOBF010000136.1:0-16827 GCA_046498225.1 Candidatus Aegiribacteria sp. | reverse complement strand
GATCCATCGGAGACGCTGCTCGTCCTGGACGGTCTGTCGGGCCAGGACGCCGTCAACGTGGCCTCCGAGTTCAAGGAGAGGATAGGCTTCACCGGTTCGGTCATAACGAAGATGGACGGTGATTCCAGGGGCGGCGCGGCGCTGTCGTTCAGGGCTGTCACCGGCAGGCCCATCAAATTCATCGGCACCGGGGAGAAGGTGGACGGCCTGGAGCCCATGGACCCCGGAAGGCTCGCGGGCAGGATACTCGGCATGGGTGACGTGGTGGGCCTGGTGGAGAAGGCCCAGGAGAACTTCGACATCGATGAGGCCATTAAGCTGGAGAAGAAGCTGGTATCGGACAGTTTCACCCTGGAGGATTTCTCCAGGGAACTGGGCCGTATACGCAGGATGGGCTCCCTGGGAGACCTCCTGGGAATGCTGCCCCGGGGGATGAGACCCCAGGGGGTGGAGATAGACGAGTCTCAGTTCGACAGGATGTCGGCCATAATCAGCTCGATGACAAGAAAAGAGAGGCTGCATCCTGAGATCATCAACGGAAGCAGAAGGAAAAGGATAGCGCAGGGCAGCGGTACAAGGGTGAACGACGTGAACCGACTGCTGAAGGAATTCAGATCGATGAAGAAAATGATGAAGCGGATGAAGTCCGGCAGGGGAGCTGGTCTTCCCGGCCTTTTCCGCTGATACGGAGGTGTAGCTTGGTAGTCATTCGATTAAGGAGAACGGGAAGCAAGGGAGAGCCCTCTTTCAGGATCGTAGCCGCGGACAGGAGGAAATCCGCCACCGGCAGGTTCCTCGAGAGCTTCGGCTATTACGATCCCCTTCGCAAGCCCATGGAGATCAAGGTCGACGAGGAGAGGGTGTTTCACTGGCTTGACAAAGGGGCTCAGGTTTCAGATACAGTGAAAAACCTGCTCAAGAAGACGGGAACCTGGAAGAAGTGGCACCAGCTCTCTTCCGGAGACGGAGAAGTCGAGCCGGAGGTCGTGTTCATCAAAGGAGAAAGCAGGACTTCCTGAGAATAACTGGTGCGATCACAGGCTGAAACAACGTCAAACTGGAGGGTCCTCATGAAAGAGCTTGTTGAACTGATGGCAAAAACCCTGGTGGCAGACCCCGATTCGGTTTCCGTTGAGGAGACCACCGAGGAGGATGTGACCGTTTTCGAACTGAGGGTGGCCGAAAGCGATCTGGGAAGGGTCATCGGCCGGGAGGGCAAGATAGCCAAGGCCATGCGGCTGATAATCAGATCCGCTGCCGCCCGCATGGAGCAGAAGGCCACAGTCAGGATCATTGACTGATCCAGCCGTAGATGTACCCGGGGACATGATCTACCTCGGGCGGGTCGAGAAGCCCCACGGACTGAAGGGCGGCCTTCGGGTCAGGCTCTTCGGAGGTTACGGGACCCCGGGAATGCCGGTGGGCACCAGGCTCGTTATCGACCGGGAAGCGGAAGTTACCGTGAGCCGATGCACCGAAAGGGGTGAGTCGATGTTCAACATCACTTTTCGGGAGATCGGCAGCCGGGAAGAGGCGGAAGGTTACAGGAACGCCGGTCTCTACATCACTCCAGAAGAGGCGGATGAGAGACTGGAATTCGTTCCTCTCTACATGTTCTCCGGGTTTACCATCATATCCCGGGGAAGCGGGGCAAGGGTTGCGGACGTGGAACCCTCGGGACCCAACCCCCTTCTGCTGGTGGAGATGGGTGAAAAGACCTTTCACGTGCCGGTGGCCATGGTAATGAACGAGGGTGACGTGGACTGGGATGACGGGATAATCCACCTGGACCTTCCCGAGGGTCTGGAGGATCTGCCCCTGTGATTGGAGCGTGCCGTGCGGGTTGCAGTAGCTACTCTGTTCCCAGACCTGTTCGTTCCTTTCATGGAGCATGGAGTAGCCGGCAGAGCCGTTGAGAATGGGCTGCTGGACATCACCGTTCTGGACATAAGGGACAGAGCGGTGGATGACAGAGGTTCGGTGGACGATTACCAGTTCGGCGGCGGCGCGGGCATGCTGCTGCGCCCCGAACCCCTGTTCGAGACCCTGGAAAGGGTGCCATGGCGGAGAGGGGCACGGATAATCTACCTGACCCCTCAGGGCAGAAAGCTGGATCAGGAGCTGGCGATGGAACTTGCCGGCCGGGATGACATGGTGGTTTTCTGCGGCAGGTACGGCGGGGTGGACAACAGGTTCCGGGAGAAAGCGGTCACCGACGAGGTCTCCGTGGGCGACGCCGTTGTTTCCGGCGGAGAGGTGCCGGCGATGTTCCTGCTGGAAGCGGTCATCAGATGGATACCCGGTGTTCTCGGCAGGATGGAATCCGCTTGTTCGGACAGTTTCGCCACCGGGCTGCTTGATTACCCCAGGTATACCAGGCCGGCCGAATACAGAGATATGCGTGTCCCGGATGTCCTGCTTTCGGGGAATCACGCCGAGATTGAGGACTGGAGATTCGAGAAGGCTCTGGAGATAACGTCAAGGAACCGTCCGGACCTGCTGGGGACGGACAGTGAGGAAATCATCAGGGAGAGATTCGTCCGCAGGCTGAGGCGTGCGGACCGGCAGAAGGAGAAGAACGATGGATGACATCATCAGGAGCGTTGAATCAGCCCACATTCGGGATGACCTACCGGATTTCAGGCCCGGAGACACCATCAGGGTCCATTTCCTGGTTAGGGAGGGCGACAAGGTCAGGACCCAGATCTTCCAGGGCATGGTCATATCCCGCAGGGGAAGCGGAGTATCCGAAACGGTCACCGTGAGGAAGATGTCCAGCGGTGTCAGCGTGGAGAGGGTATTCCCGGTGAACACTCCGCTGATAGACAGCGTAGAGGTCATCAGACCGGGCAAGGTGCGCAGGTCCAAGCTCTTCTACCTGCGGGACAAGAAGGGCAAAGCCGCGCGGGTCAAGGAAAAGAAGACCTACGGCACCGGGAACTGAAATAGCGGCCTCGCCCCTCTTTCTCTTCGATCGGGAACGCAGGGTCGAATACCCGGCCATAGCCGGTATCGACGAGGCCGGCAGAGGCCCGCTGGCGGGACCCCTGGTCGCCGCGGCAGTCTCCTTCCCCCCCCATCTTGACCTGGACGGTGTGCGGGACAGCAAGACCCTCTCCCTGGAGAGAAGGGAGGAACTGTACCTGAAAATAGCCGACCGGGCCCTCTGCTTCGCCACCGGCATCGTGGACCCGGAGGATATAGACGGAATGGGAATGGCGGAGGCCGTTCGGCTTTCTTTCGTCAGGGCGTCTTCCTCCCTTGCTTCTCTCACCGACATGTTCATTATTGACGGCCTTCCGGTGATGGGGCTGGGCATTCCGGCGGAATTCGTGGTCAGGGGGGATTCCAGAAGCCTTTCGGTGGCCGCGGCGGGCATAGTGGCCAAGGTCACCAGGGACCGCATCATGATGGAAGCCGATTCCATCTATCCGGGTTACGGTTTTCGAACCAACATGGGCTACGGTACCAGGGAACACATGGAAGCACTGGCGAGACTGGGTCCCTGCGCCATTCACAGGCGTTCCTTCTCACCTCTCAGAAGGGACGGGCAGCTGAGGCTTCCCTTTGAGTGAGCTTTCCGGGAAGGCCGAATCCTTCGTCTGCCGGTGGCTGGAGGACAGGGGATGGAGGATAGTGGCCAGGAACTTCAGGACCCGCAGGTCGGAGATCGACATAGTAGCCGTTCTGAGTGACCTGACCGCCTTCGTCGAGGTCAAGTTCGCCTCCGACGGCTCCCGCACGGTGGCGCTGGAGAAGATAGACGGGGAAAAGCAGTCGAGGATAATTCACGCCGCCTCTATGTACCTGGCCGAGAATCCTCCGGCGGGTGAGCTCCGCTTCGATGTGGCCATCGTAGGGGGCACTCCGGATGAGTTCAGAATGGAAACCTACCTGGAAGACGCCTTCCGTCCCGATATCATGTAGAGCCCCGGCGGCGAGCCTGATTGACGCCGGCCGCGTTCGAGTGCTATCGTCAGCCATGAAACATGCCGTCGATTCAGATTATCTCTCATACAATACAGGGGATGACCGATGATACAGCTACTGGCAGCCGTACTGCTTTCCATTTCCACAGTGCCCACAGGCCCGGCGGGGGCCCGGATGCGGGAGACGGCGAGGTCGCCGCTGGAACATCGGCCGGCGTCCTTCCAGCCCGTGCGGACCCTGGGCGGCAACAGGGGCGGAACCGTGCTGATAGTGGTGGCCGATTACCTGACCGGCCCTCTGTCTCCCCAGCTGGCCCTGTTCCAGAGCGATATCGCCGCGGAAGGCTGGACCGTGGAGATGCAGAGCATGAGCGGCGGGACCGCCCAGGACCTGAGAACGCTTCTGCAGAGCACGCCGGACCTGGACGGCGCCGTGTTCGTCGGCTTCCTTCCCTGCGCCTGGTACGAGGACGACCTCTGGGGTGCCGAGGAATTCCCCTGCGAACTCTTCTTCATGGACCTGGACGGCACCTGGATAGACTCGGACATGGACGGCCTGTACGACGATCATACGGGAGACGTGGCGCCGGAGATATGGGTGGGAAGGATAGATGCCCATACCGCCAGCGGCCCGGAGCTGCCGCTGCTGGCGGAGTACTTCGAGAAGAACCACAACTACAGGACCGGCTCCCTGGGGCTGAACCCCCGGGCCCTGGCCTACAACGACGACGACTGGAGCGGCTACGGCAGCTCCGGACTGAACGACATATACGGTTCCTCCGGCGTGACGGTGGTCAACTCATCCTCCCAGACCACCGCGGAGAACTACCTCTACCATCTGGGAGAGGGGTACGAGTTCGTCCATCTCATGTCCCACTCCTGCCCCTGGGGCCATACCTTCAAGGTTCCGGGGGGAATGGCCGGAACGGTGATGGCGCCGGAGATATCACAGGTGAACCCCCGCACGGCTTTTTTTCAGCTGTTCAGCTGCTCCAACGCCAGGTGGGTGGAGGAGGGATGCCTGGGGAACTGGTACCTTTACGGAACGGACTACGGCCTTCTGGTGACGGGAGCGGCCAAGACCGGCTCCATGCTGGACTTCGAGCAGTACTACGGTCCGCTGGGCGCGGGTCTCACCTTCGGCGAGGCCTTCAGGGAATGGTGGGAGTACCAGGCCCAGGGAGGCTTCTCCTCCTATCAGGTAGCCTGGTTCTACGGCAACGCCCTGCTGGGCGACCCCACCCTGAAACCCCTGGCCGGCGGCGTGCCGGCGGGAGCGGGCATGACCGGCCCCCGGCCGGGCCCGGAATACACCCGGCTCTCCACCAGCGATTTCTCCGACTGCTATCCCGCCGTTTCGTCCAGCCCCACCACTCCCCGCCGGGCGGTGGCCGCCTGGCTTACCGGGGAGAACGGACGGCTGGACGTGGCCGCCAGGCTGTACGAGGAGGGCTCCGGATGGGGACCCGTCATCTATGTGGACCCGGACGAGTACTGGGACGCGGGAGTTTCCGCCTGCTACCACGATACCTCTCCATGGGTGGCCTGGAGCGATTTCGAGTACGCTACCTACAGCTACCGGATAAAGACAGCCTGCGGCCCGGGACTTTCCCAGGTTACTGTGCAGGTGGAGCAGGACGGCTACCAGATAGACCCGGTGCTGGCTTCCACCGGAGATCAGCTCTGGCTGGCATGGCTGGACTGGGGGGCCCGGGGAGGCACAGTGATGGTAAAGGGCATAGACGGTGTGTTCCCCGCGTCCGCGGCAAGCGCCCCCGACCTGTGGGCCCAGAATCCCCGCATTGTCGCCGACGGAACGGGAACGGTCCACCTGGCCTGGGAGGAGCGGGCTCCCGACGGCAGCAGGATAATGTGGTGCAGCGGCGACAGCCTGGGTTTTTCCACTCCGGTGGAGGTCTCCTCGGGACAGCTCTGCCACTCCCCCAGCCTGGACACCCGGTGGACGGACATGGGAACGTGTCTGACCTGGATCGACGAGGGCGGTGTGTCCACGGTGAGAATGAGAACCTGGGAGGGTTCCGGCTGGGGCTCGGAGGAAACCGTCCATTCCACGGTGGAGAAAATTTCCGGCGTCTATCTCGGCAGCCTTCCGGAACCGATGGGGAGCGGCCTTGTCTGGCAGGAGGGCTCCGGAGCCTCCGCAGCTGTCATGGCCCTTCCGCAGGGCGGTTCCGACCCCTTCACCCTTGTTCCTTTCGGCGGACCGGCATGGTCCCCCGTCTCCACCAGCCATGAGATTCTCTGGGCCGGAAATGAAGGGTCCGGATGGGAGATATTCGTTCATGATCTGGCCGAACTGGGAACCGGGGAACAGGAACAGGGCGGCGGGCAGGTCCATCCCGGGGTGGCGGTGAACCCCGTCCGGGGCAGCCTGCGGGTCTCGCTGGAGGACGGCGGGGACGGGTTCAGTTCCGAAGCGGTCATCTACGACCTGGCCGGAAGAGCCGTGCTCAGCTCCCGAATTAGTCTTCAGCCCGGATGTACAGCCAGCATCGACTGTTCTCCTCTGCCGTCCGGAGTCTACATGATAGACTTCGGGGAGGGTTCTCCCCCGGACAGGTTCCTGCTGCTGAAATAGACCTCCGTCACCCCGGGCCTTGAAATGCTGCCGGCCGGCGAATACACTCTTCGTAGAGGGAAAGGAGAGTGCATATGCTGGCCACCACGCGGAGCCTTGCAGTATACGGAATAGACTCGTACCCGGTGGAGATAGAGGCCGACATGTCCATGGGCCTTCCCACCTTCACCATAGTGGGCCTTCCGGACAGCGCCGTACGGGAATCCCGCCAGCGCATACGCTCGGCCATATCCAACCTCGGCCTCAAGCTGCCCGGCAAGAGGATAACCATCAACATGGCCCCGGCGGGCAGGAAGAAGGAGGGCCCCGGGTTCGACCTTCCCATAGCCGTCAGCATACTGGCGGCCTCCGGCATCCTGCCCGGTGAAGCCGTTCGGGGGTATTTCTTCATAGGCGAACTCGCCCTGGACGGCTCGCTGAGGCCGGTCAGGGGAGTGCTCTCCATGGCGGACATGGCCAGGCGACACGACCATCGCGGACTGGTGGTGCCGGTGGAGAATTCCGGCGAGGCGGCGGTGGCGGGAGGGCAGGACGTCTTCCCGGTGAACAGTCTTCACAGTGTTATAGAATTTATTAGAGATAAAAATACCATACAACCCCTGACCACCCCGGATATCCCCCCGTCGCGACATGAGAGGGCCGAACCCGATTTCAGCGATGTGCGCGGCCAGGAGTTCGCCAAGAGGGCCATAGAGGTGGCGGCTGCCGGCGGCCATAACATCCTGATGACAGGTCCTCCGGGTTCCGGAAAGACCATGCTGGCCCGCAGGCTGCCCTCCATACTTCCGCCCCTGCTCACCGACGAGGCCATAGAGACCACCAAGATCCACAGTGTCGCGGGTCTTCTGGAGGCCGGCAGCGCGCTGCTCAGGACCAGGCCGTTCCGGTCTCCCCACCATACGGTATCGGACGCCGGTCTCATCGGGGGAGGCGCCATTCCCGGTCCGGGGGAGGTCAGTCTGGCCCATAACGGTGTGCTCTTCCTCGATGAGCTGCCGGAATTCCGAAGGAATGTGCTGGAAGTCCTCAGGCAGCCGCTGGAGGACGGGAAGGTAACCATCACCAGGGCATCCATGTCCATGACATTTCCGGCGGACTTCACCCTTGCCGCGGCCATGAACCCCTGCCCCTGCGGTTACTTCACCGACCCCTCCCATTCCTGCAACTGCACCGGCCCGCAGATACAGAGGTACCTCAACCGCATATCGGGTCCCCTTATGGACAGGATAGACATCCATGTGGATGTTGCGCCGGTGAAGTACCGCGACCTGTCCAGCAGCATCCCCACCGGAGACAGCTCCGCCGGGGTGAGGAGGAGGGTGGTACGGGCCAGGGAGCTGCAGGCCGTGAGGTTCGCCGGCCTGCCCGGCGTCCACAGCAATGGCGGAATGACCACATCCCTGGTGAGGAAGTTCTGCAGGCTTGACGGAGAGGGAGAGAAACTGCTGAGGTCCGCCATGGATCTCTACGGTTTCTCGGCAAGGGCCTACGATCGTATTGTCAAGGTGTCCAGGACAATAGCCGATCTGGAGGGACGGGAGGGAATTGGCTCGGAAAATATCGCGGAAGCTGTCCAGTACCGCTCCATGGCCGGCCAGCTGCATCTCTGATCCCCTCCCCGTATATTCGACACCGCGTCAGAATGGAGAAGTCCCGCACAACACACAGGGAGGAATCATCTTGAATCTCAGGATACTGCTGACGGTTTTCACCGCGGTCTTCATCGCCGAGCTGGGGGACAAGACCCAGATAGCAACCATGCTGTTTTCCGCGGACAGGGAGATAAGCAGGGTGTACGTCTTCATCGCCGCCTCCATGGCGCTCGTCTGTTCAACCCTGGTCGCGGTGCTGGTGGGCGGTTCCCTCTCCAGGATAATAAGCAGGAGAGGGCTTAACATCGTCGCCGGGGCCGGTTTCATTCTCATAGGCGTATGGACGCTGGTGCAGGGGATAAGGGCATCGGCCTGACATGAAATGTCCCATTTCCGTGCCGGGCCTCAAAATGGGACATTTTTCGTCAGGATTTGCGTATTTCCCTGTTGCCGGAGGAGTTCACGGGACAGTCGACGCAGTTCCCCGTGAGCCGGCCTTCATTTAGCCTTTCCCTGAGGGAGCGGTAGGCCTCGCCCCGCCAAATCTCCTTGAAGCTTCGCTCCGAGAGGTCGCCCAGAGGCCTGGAGGTGTCCCAGTATGGGCAGGGGTTCACCCTGCCCTGGGGATCGATGTAGACCCAGTCCGCGAGGTAGGGGCATCCTCCGTCTCCGTCCTCCGGGGCCGCCTCCACCAGCCGGATGCCCAGTCGCTCGGCTGCGGCTCTGGCATGTATCATGGCGGTCATCGCCTCTTCGGAGTCCATGGGGACCACCTGTTCGGACATATCAAGGCCCCGGTAGGGCACCAGCGGTACCACCCCAACCGAGACCGCGCCGGTCCTGAACGCCAGTTCCACCACATCGGGAAGCTCCCGGAGGTTGGACCGCTGAAGTGTGAAACTGAAGGATACCATGGGGAACTTCCTCCCTCCGGCATTCCTCAGCCTGACCAGTTCGCTCACCGCCGAAAGGACCTTCTGAAGGTCCGCGCCGCCCCTTATCAGAGAATGTGTTTCCGGTTTCGCGCCGTCTATGGACACGGTGAGCGATGTGGGCGGAGTGCGAAGCAGGGCGGCTGTCTCCGTCTCCCCCATCAGAGTGCCGTTTGTAACCACCTCCCGTACGGGTACGTCTGCCCTGTACAGGCCCTCCAGGAACCGGGGAAAACCGGCGTTGCAGAATGGTTCGGCGCCACAGGAAAGTCCAACCGTGCGGGCGAGGGGAAATACCTCCCGTGCTATCTTCCGGAAGAGACCGGGGTCGATATCGGCCCATTCCCGGTTCGGGTCGCTGTCCGCGAGTCGCATCGGGCACATCCTGCATCGGAGGTTGCACCGGTTGGTGGTATCCATTCGCACGGTGAGGAAGCGTCTGCCGGTGCGGATCCGAAAACCGGGAAACCTGGTGGAACGTCGAATTAATTTTCTGGCAAGTCTCCCGGTCACGCCCATCTTGACCTGAGCCTCTCCAGCATCAGGGAAAGCGCGTAGACAACGGAGGCAATCATGATGATCACCGCTCCCGGTGGAAGGTCCAGATGCCAGGCGAGGAACAGCCCTGAGAGGCTGAAAAGAACGGTAAGAGCGGATGCCACCACCATCATCCTCCACAGACTCCCGGTGAATATCTCGGCGATGGCCGGGGGTATGGCCAGCATGGCTATGACCATTATCAGCCCGGTTATTCTCATGAGCATCACCGCGGTGAGAGCGGTCAGGACAAGGAAGATGACCCTGAAGAGCGCTACCGGGACACCCTGAAGACGGCTGAACTCCCGGTCGTAGGAGACCGCCAGGAATTCCTTGTAGAACCCCACCACCACAAGCAGTATGATGACGTCGAGGACGGCCGCGAAGAGAATGTCCTTTGAGGAGACCGCCAGAAGACTGCCGAAGAGCCAGCTCATCAGGTCCGCCGCGTAGGTTCCGGATAGCTTGATCAGGATGAGCCCGATGGCCATTCCAGCCGCCCATACCGCCGCCATGGCGGTCCCGGCCCTTCTGCCGCTGCCGGACGATACGGCGGCGATCCCAAGGGAGGATGCAACGGCGAAGCCGGTTGCTCCCAGAAACGGGTCGAAACCCGCCACGGAGGCAAGACCAAGTCCTCCGAAGGAGGCGTGGGCTATGCTTCCCGCCAGGGCGGACATCCTGTTCACCGAGACAAGTGTGCCGATGATCCCGGCCGCTATGGAACCGAGGACTGATACCGCCAGAGCGTGCTGCATGAAGGTGTACGAAAGCGCTTCCATCATCACCGTTCCTTTCCCGGCCGGCCCAGTATTCGGTGGGGAATCCCTCCGTGGGAGATAAGGTCGAAGGGGCACCCGTAGGCCTCGGACACCGATTCCGAAGATATCGTATCACCGTGACTTATGAGAAGCCGGTTTATGCATGCTATGTTCTTCACGTGAGAGGATATGGCTCCCACATCATGGGTCACCAGGACTATGGTGATGTCATCGTTCAGTTCCGCCAGGAGGTTGAAGAAGTTATCCTGTGTCTCCCGGTCCACGCTGGCAACCGGTTCGTCCAGCAGCAGAACCTCCGGTTCTCCCGCCAGTGCCCTGGCTATGAACACCCTCTGTTTCTGTCCTCCCGAAAGGGAATTCAGGTCCGTGTCCGCAAGCCCGCCCACTCCCAGGAGTTCCAGGCTCTCCTCCGCCTTTCGTCTGTCCCGGCCGCTGAACCTGCCCGGAGAACGGGCTTTCCTCAGCCTTCCCATCAGGACCACGTCCGTCACGCTTACAGGAAAGGTCTTTTCCGGCATGACCTGCGGCACGTAGCCCACCCGCCCCCTGGTCTTTTCCGGAGGGCCTCCCAGGACCTCCACCGTGCCCTTCCATGGTTCCAGCAGTCCCAGTATCACCCTGAGCAGAGTGGTCTTGCCTCCGCCGTTGGGCCCGATGACCGCCAGGAAATCACCCCGGTTCACCTTCAGGTCTATGTCGTCGACTATGGGAATGTTCCGTTGGTAGCCCGCGGTAACACCCTTCAAATTAATGACATGGCTCATCGGGATGCTTCTTCGGCCAGCTTCTCCGCCACCCGGTAGAGATTGTCCGGCCAGTCTTCTGCCAGGGGATCGATGCGGGCTACTCCCCCACCGAGCTCCCGGGCTATGGTTTCGGCGGAGGATGTACTGAACTGGGGGGATACGAACACGGTGGTTATATCGTTTTCCCGGGCATGGTCGATCAGGATGGACATCTCCCTGGGGGACGGCTCGCTTCCCATGCTCTCCACCGGGACCTGGACAAGGCCGAATTCGTCGGCGAAGTATCCCCATGCCGGATGGAACACCATGAATCTCCTTCGGTCCAGGTCTTCCAGCAGGGATCCTATTTCGTTCTGCAGCGAGTCTATCTCCTCCATGAAGAGCCCCAGGTTGTCCATGTAGGTCTCCGAACCTTCCGGGTCCAGTTCCGAGAGTACCTCCGCCATCACCGATACCTGCTTCCTGACCAGCTCCGGTGAAAGCCACACATGGGGGTCCGGGGAACCCTCATCGTGAGAATGTCCGTGTTCCTCATCCTCGTCGAACGACAGGGTCTCCACAGAGTATCTTCCCAGGGGCCTTCTCTGTATGTCCCTGATGGTGCTGACCACTTCGAGTTCGGAGCCGGAACCTTCGAACCTGGGTATCCAGGCGTCCTCGAACGCTACCCCCACCGTGAACCAGACCCTGGCCCCGCTGATCCTTCTCATGTCCGAGGGGGAGGGCTCGTATGTGGCTGGACTGGCGCCCGGAGGAACCACGACTATGACTTCAACCCGATCGCCTCCCAGCCTTTCCAGGAAATACTTCTGCGGTAGAATGCTGACGGCGGCGGTTACAGCCCGGTGCCCGGTGTCTTCGCCGGTTCCGCAGCCTGAAGCCGCCAGAAGACATACCGCGGCCAGTCCAGCCAGGGTATCCGTCAGCTGTCCCCGGAATCGCATCTTCTGCAGACTCCTTCCAGGTAGAGGTCCGAACCGGCGACCCTGAAATTCCCGGATGTCTCCACTTTCCGCAGGAAATCCTCAGGAAGCCTGTACTCCACCGGGAGGCGCCTGCCGCACCTGCCGCATTTGAAATGGCCGTGGTCGGGGTAGAAGGACCTCGAACATCTCCAGCGAACAACACCGTCACCGGTCCGGTCGGGTCTTAGGAACCCGGACCTCCCCAGTGATACAAGGCAGCGGTGGACGGATGAGATGTGCGTTCCGCCGGCCAGCCTCTCCAGTACGTCCCGGGCGGAGAGACCGCAGCCCCCGTCCAGGAAAAGACCCACCACCTGTTTTTTCAGGGGGGTCATCCTCAGGCCCTTCTTCCTCAGCCTGTCCCATACACCGCATCGGTCCATGCCGTCTCCTTAACGCAAATCATTTGCGATAATATATGTTCGCCCGGTGTGACAGCAAGGGGTTGTTTGCTCATATTCACCCAATCGGGAGGTTAGAATGGACCTTTCAGTCAATACCGTCAGGAGCAACCTGGAACTTGCCGGGGAACTCATAGGTAAAGCTCTTGGTTCCATAGGGGACGGGGATCGCAGGGTCAGGATAATGGCCGTGACAAAGACCCATCCCCCCGAAGTGGCCGCCATTGCCATACAGGCAGGTGTCACCCTGATAGGGGAGAACAGGGTCAGCGAGGGGGGAAGGAAGGTAAAGGCCCTGGGCCCGGAAGCGGCGGAGTTCCATATGATAGGTCCCATTCACACCGGCGAGGTCCGTCAGGCTGTTCGGGACTTCCACTGGATAGATTCAGTGGACAGGCTGAAGATAGCCCGGGAGATCGCCAGGAGAACCGTGGGCAGGGGAGAGGACCAGCCCGGCCTCCTGCTGGAGGTCAACACATCCGGCGAGGCTTCGAAGCACGGCTTTGAACCGGATATCTCGCTGCTGGAGGATACTATGGGAAAGATCGACGACCTGGGGCTGACGGTTTCCGGCCTTCTGACCATAGGCCCCCTGGGCGGAACCGAAGACCGCACCAGGGACGCCTTCGCCCTTCTCCGCCGTCTGCGGGACGGTCTTCAGCAACGGTGCGGCCTGAAGCTACCGGAGCTGTCCATGGGAATGAGCGACGATTTTCAGCTGGCCGTCCGGGAGGGCGCCACCACGGTCAGACTGGGAAGATTCCTCTTCGGCCCCAGGCGGGTCAGATGAAGGAATTGACTTCACTCTTCCCGACGATATTTTCCTGCCGGAATGTTCATTGCGACCTTCGCCGGTTCAAGTTCTTCACGGGGTTAACATAGAAGGAACGGAGAATCATCGTGCGTATCACGCCGCTTGATATCAGAAGACAGAATTTCCGCAAGACCATGAGGGGCTACGATGTAGATGAGGTCGAGGCTTTTCTGGAGATGGTTGCCTCCGCCTGGGAAGAACTCGTGGAAAACCTGGAGAAGGCAGAAAAGGAACTTACGGTACTCAGGGCCAGGGCATCCGATTTCGACCGGATGGAGGGTGCTGTCAGAGACGTTCTGGTCCAGCAGCAGCAGAGCGCTGCCCAGGCCCGCAAGGAGGCGGACCGTGAAGCCGAGCTCATAATAATGGACGCCGAGGTCAAGGCTTCCAACCTGATATCCCAGGCCAGGGAGAGGGTGCAGGTCCTCACCGAGACCATCCGCGAGCTTCAGGACAGGCGCCTCTCGGTCCTGTCCCAGATAAGGTCCTTCGTCGATTCTCAGAGGAAGACACTGGAGATGGAAGAGGAGCGGATAAAGTCCGAGATGATACCGGAGGAGGAAAAGCTCCCCGGGGAAGAAGATGGTGACGCTCCAATGCTGGAACTGACGGAGCTGTGATGTATACATTATTCCTTCTGACCAGTCTTGTTCTGGCCCCATTCCCGGGAACCACCTCGTCACCTCCGCCGTCGGCGGTGGAAGTTGACGACACGGAGACCCTCATCACGTGGGAATGCCCGGATGCTGAACCTCTGTCGTATCTGCCCCGGGGTCTTACCGGTTACACGGCCGAGGGCTGCGGCTGGGCCGGAGAGGACGGTTCGGTCCTTCTTCCCGCCCGGGACATGATGGTGGCAGTTCCGCCGGGGGCGGAAGTCAGGCTGGAGGTCATTCCCGAAGGTGTCGGACCGCTTGGGCCGGCTACCGTCTCCAGGGCTGAAGTATCCGCACAGGGAATAGATGTATTCACCGCCGCGCAGATGGAAGACGTCCCCTCCTCATGGGGACTCATCCTGGAATCCGGCTCCTTCAGGAGGGCGGGTTTCGCCCGTATCAGGCTTCACCCGGTTATCATGCGGGACGGCGTTCTAGTGAGCGCCGACAGACTCCGCGTCAGGCTCAGCTACCCTTCAGACGGAAGGCCCTCCCCATCGGCAGGCCGTTCCGGATATGTTTTCAGCGCTCTTTTCCAGGGAGGAGACCGGGTGTGGGAAGCGCCGGCGCGAAGTCTCCAGGAGAGTCCCTTCTGGGGTCTTCCCTGGTACTCACTGGAACTGGATACGGCTGGCATCTACAGCGTCGAATGGTCGGACGTCCCCCAGGCCGACGGAGCCCCTTCCCCGAGCCTGGCCCTCTTCTGCGGACGGGGCCGGGAGATGGGAGACCAGCCGTGGGAGAACGCCTACTCCCCCCGCGCTGTTCCCATACTGGTGGACGACGGCGGTGACGGAACCTTCGACCAGGGCGACCGCCTCTACTTCTTCGGCCGCGGGCTGGCCTGGTGGGAACCCTCCGAACTGGAGATGCCCGACCATTTCAACCACCGCTACGACGATCGGAACACTTACTGGCTTACCTGGGGGGGTGAGGACGGGGCCAGGATGGATGTTCACAACGGTGAGCTCACCGGAGCGCCGGCGATGCCGGACAGCTTCCTCTCCAGGTATCATCTGGAACAGAACCTGGAAAGAGTCAGGGGGACCGTGAGCTTCAGTGACGACTGGGCATGGCTGCGTTCCTCCGGAAGCGCCGACAGCTGGCACTATTTCGATTTTGACGCTCCGGGTGCCCTGAGCACCGGTTACGCGAGAATGAGCCTCGCCTCCACGAATATAAAGGACCACCGGATACGGATATTCCTGAATAACGAACTCATGTGCGACACCTCATGGTATTCCACCACTCCCTTCATGCTGCAGTTCGAGCTGGATGGAATACAGGACGGGGAGAACAGCCTGTCGCTCCAGGTTCTTCGTGGTTCCGGCAGCGATGTCATTTACATGGACTGGTTCGAGATATTCCCCTGGACCTCCAGCTCGGCAGCCGGACAGGTCCAGGTCCCGCTGGAGTGGTGGCCTGTCTTCGACCGCAGGTCCTTCACCAGGGAGGCGGGGCTGGAGGACGCCATGGTGTTCCTGGTGGGCGGAGACACGCTGGCAGCGTCCGTGACCCTGGACGACCCGGACACCTTCGAGTTCCAGGTCCCGGAATCATGGCTGTCCAGGGAGCTGTGGATAGCCGATGCCGGGGCTGTGCTTTCTCCTGCCGCGGTAACGTACGAGTCCCCGGGCAGGATAAGGGGAACCATCGACGGCGCGGAATGTCTGTACGTGGCCGCGGACCAGTTCGCCGAAACCGTCGCCCCCCTGGGTCAGCGGGGAGGGGCGGAGGTCCTGTCGGCCTCGGAGGTGTACCAGGAATTCAACGGCGGAGTGCGGGACCCCGGCGCCATAAGGGCCATGGTCTCCTTCGCCCTGGACGGCTGGGACCCGATCCCCACGGACCTCGTACTGGTGGGCGGAGGCAACTGGGACCCCAGGAATTTCATTACTTCCAGGACGTCTTACATCGATATTCTGTACCGCAGCACCCACGTGGTCAGTGACGACCAGTTCGCCATAGTTCAGGACCTGAACATTCCCCAGATGGCCGTATCCAGGATCGGCGTGAACAATGCGTCGGACCTCCAGATGGCAGTGAGCAGGTCGGCCGACTACAGGGATGTGGAAAGCCCGGGGAGCTGGCAGACCGTAGTGCTGGGAGCAGCGGATGACGAGAGGTCGCCCCTTCACAACAATGACGAGAGGTACCATACACAGGATGTGGAGCGGCTGCTGACCGAGAGGCTTCCGGGGGTTCTCAGACCGGAGAAGTTCTATCTCATCTTCTACGACTGGAACAGCGCCTGGAGCAAACCCGAAGCCAGGACTGACTACATAGAGGCCTGGAGCCGGGGTGCCCTGATATCCTTCTACCTCGGGCACGGCTCGTATGACCAGCTGGCCGACGAAGGACTTTTCTACCTGGAGGACAATGGTCTGCTCAGCTGCGGACCCCGTCTTCCGGTGGCCATTTTCGGTTCCTGCGAGGTTGGACAGTTCCAGAATCCCTCCACCGACTGCATAGCCCAGCAGGTCACCACATCTCCCGTGGGGGGGGCGATCCTGGGATTGGGAGCCACCGGCATGACCGGCGGCCCCGCCAACGCAACGATGGTGGGAGCCATTTTCGACCGGCTGTTCTCCCACAGCGACCTGTCAGTAGGCATGTGCGTGATGCTGGGAAAGATAGACGCGGGTTACGGTTCGAACAACTCGATGTACGCCCTGTTCGGAGATGGAAGCCTGCCGCTGGCATTTCCCTGGGAGACCTTCGATATCGCCGCCGACACCCTCCTTGCCGGCGAGGTCAATACGGTGTCCGGAACAGCTCCCTCGGAAGGTCTTCTGCTGGTGGAGTCCTGGGAATCCTGCCTGCCCGATACCTACTACACCTTCCGGCAGTCCCTTCCCATAGGTTATCTCACCA
>JAWOBF010000124.1:0-12270 GCA_046498225.1 Candidatus Aegiribacteria sp. | reverse complement strand
GTTTTCACTTCTGGAAGAAATCCAGCGAGTCCTTCCCGAGCAACAGGAAACTGGATCTCATACCTTCCATGAACCGTCCAATGACCATGCTTCATAACCGCATGTTTCATTCAAATCCGTCGATCTCAGCACCTGATTTCAAATACTAGAGCGGAACAGACCGGTCAAGGGGAGAACTCAGTCCATCTGGTTCAGCCACCAGGCCACGGCACCCGCGCCGCCTGCCGCTGCTGTTGTATAAAGACCCGGCAGTTCGCCCAGACCGAGACCCAGCCTGAAAACGGTATCGGTACCGTCGGGATAGGCCTCCGTGAAGTCTATCCTGGCGCAGATGCCCAGCCATCCGTCCAGGACCAGGGAAGCGCCTGCAGTGAATCCGGCAAACCCGTCGGGATGGGGGGAGTCTCCCAGGATAACTCCCGACGAGAGGTCCATTGAAAAACGCCTGTCCAGCAGTATCCTGCTCCTGGCCGAGAGGCCCCACCTGCTGTGCCAGCCCCCGTTGAGCCAGCTGCCGAAGTTGAATGCCGGGCCCAGATAGAGGTTCTTCTGCAGCGGGAAGATGAATCCCAGCTCGGTGGACAGATCCAGGTCCCGCTCTATGCCGTCTTCGGGTCCGAAGGGATAGGCGGCAAGGAAATCCGTAACCAATATTCCCCCACCCTCGGGGGAGGGTTCGTAGGGCAGCGCCAGAACGGTTCCGCCAATGAGAAACAGACAGATCAGTGCTGCACGAAGCCTTCTTTCGAACATACAACCCTCCCTAATAATGATTCGTAACCCTCGAAGGGATCTATCTTGTCCAGACATACCCCGTGAAAACCCGCGTCGACAACCCTATCGAGGTGAGCCTCGTCATCACAGAATATCACCTCCTGCCGGGCAACAGGAAACTGGATTATATTCCTTCGAATTTCAGGGCGTTGGCCCGGGTCTGTCGCCACTTTTTCGACGTATCAGACAGGGAGGCGCTTAGGGTGATGGAGTCCTGGAATGATCACCAGTCGAAATACTCGAGTGTGGAAGTATGCCCGTCATCGGGGATCAGCTGCTGCCCGCTCCCGCCCGACGCATCAATGAGAATCAGCCTGTGGTCCGCGCCCACCAGCTCTCCCGAGCCGGATATGATGAAATCCATCCGCAGGAACAGAATGCTCGCGCCATCCTCGGAGTATACCGGCAGCCCGGCCGTGTACTGAACGTCGGTCAGCTCTTCCACATTCCCGTCCAGATCGACCCGGTGGATGTTCCATGGGACGAAATCCCCCCATGACGAGATGAACACGTTCGGGTCGGTCATATCCGTCCAGGCCCGTGAGCCCTGGTAATGGCTGAAAACGAGCCTCTTGCTGTCGGGGCTCCAGCTGGGATCATGGTCCGATTCCCAGCCCAGGGTGGAGGTAAGCCTGCGCTGGCCGCTACCGTCGGCATTCATGACGAAGATCTCCTCCCGGGCGGCCTGCTGGGTGTTCCGGTTGGACTTGAAAGCGATCATCGTGCCGTCGGGTGACCATTCGGGATCGTTGTCCTCCCATTCCGATGTGGTCAGTCTGGTCAGATCAGAACCGTCAATATGGATAGTGTAGATGTCAGCCGTTCCGGAGGGCGCCCCCGAGCCATCTCTGAATGATCCGAATACGAGGACACTGTCCCCGGGCCCCCAGTCGGGATGGGCATCGATCACCCAGTTGTTGGTCAGGCGCTGTTCGCCCCCTCCGGCAATATCTGCCACATAGAGCTCCCAGGTAAGCATGTTGTCTTCCTGGCCGGCCTGGTATGCGACCTTCGATCCATCGGAGGATATCGCGGGGTTGTTCTCGTGCAGCGAGTTGTAGGTCAGCCTTGTGATCTCGCCGCTCTTGTCCAGGACGTACAGCTCGCCCTCCGGCGAGTCGGCCCTGGACATGAAGACTATCACATCGCTGGGCTGCTCGAACCATAGATCCATCGGGTCGGAGGGGCCGGTGGATTCCTGCCCGCACCCCAGCCCGGCCAGCCCGAGGATGGTGCCCATGGAGATCAGGCAGACTCTGTGATCTACTGGAAGCAAAGACATCAAGAGCCCCCGGATCCCGGTATGAGCTGAAGCTTCAGCTCGGCAGGCAGGCTCCACGAGTCGGAGCGGGCGTAGCGTCCGGTGAGGGTGATCAATAGGAAAGTGGATTTCGCATCTTTCGCGAGATGGTTCATGACCTGCCTATCGGGCCTGATACCTTCCGATTTTCACTGCTTTATGTTCTGGACAGCATGATATCTGAATATTTCCGACAAGTCAACGAGCAGTGAAGGTCACAACTGAAACGAGATAATGCCCCGGAGGTGAACCTGTCCCATAAGGTCAGGATCACATCCACCCAACCTCAATTTCGGGAACATCATCCTTCCGGGGGACATAATCCGTGACAGGTTCGGAGACCTCATTTTGAGTTCCGAAGGCTATGGATCCGGTCTGTTCTTCGCCACGGTCCGCAGCGGGGGAAACAGAGTATCAGCCTCCTTCGCGGTGCTTTCGCAATAGCCTGTTCCAGGGCAGCCTGTCCAGGTTCACAACCTGGTTCATCAACACCGCTACTATCGTGGCGGTGGGAAGTGGATCCGTGAAGAATGACTGAATGAAGCCCGGGGCTCTGGCGTACAGCTCGGGCAGAAATCCTGTGCTGAGCCCCATGAAAAGGGCCGTACCCACCACGAACGTCCTTCTCTGCTCCCAATTCTCCCTTAACATCTCCTGAAGACCCGTTACTATCATGAAGCAGCCGGCGAAGATGATGGACGCGCCCAGGACAGGCTTCGGCATTTGAGCGATGATGGCAGAAAACCGGGGAAAAAAAGCCAGCAGGCAGAAGATGGCCCCCGCGCAGGTGGCGATCCAGCGGCTGAGCACTCCGGTGGAGCCGGCCAGTCCCACATTACTTGAGGATGTATCTACGGCCATGGCGCCGAGCAATCCGGCAAGGGCGGTGGAAAGACCATCCGTGATGAGACCGTTCCGAATGGGACGGAAATCCACCTCATCCGCCTGAGGTCTGGATATCCTCTGGGCCGCCAGAAGGTTGCCGAAGGACTTCAGCGAACCGCTTACGGCTATGACGGTGAAGGGAAGCAGAAGATTCCACTGAAACGATATGCTTACCGCTCCCCAGGGCATACGTGGAATCGCGAAGACGGGGACATGTCTGAAGGAGGAAAGGGAGAAACGGCT
This sequence comes from Candidatus Aegiribacteria sp., assembly GCA_046498225.1. Classification (GTDB taxonomy): domain Bacteria; phylum Fermentibacterota; class Fermentibacteria; order Fermentibacterales; family JCC-6; genus Aegiribacteria. The sequence continues at coordinate 9,068 of JAWOBF010000124.1, read as the reverse complement.
TTCGGGGATGAAGACCAGCGCAGCCGCCCAGCCCGCGGCCATTCCCACCAGCAGGCAGTACATCCTCAGAAAGCCACGGCCCCATACGTTGGCCAGGATCATCACAAGCAGGGAAAATGTTCCCACGGCGACACTGAGCCCTCCCACCGAATCACCCCTGTAGCTGAGGCCGAAGAGAGATACCACCGAGGACTTGATAACGCTCACTCCCACCATGGCCACCACAAGTCCGACGATGTAGGAGGGGAAGACCCGTTTCAGCTTCTGGACCATCGGGGCGAGCAGCATCTCAACCAGCCCGGCGAGGATGATCATTCCCCTCATCAGCGGTATGCCGCCGGCCCAGGCGGCGGAAAGGGAGAGACTGAAGTACGAGGGTCCGCAGACATTGGGACACAGATAACCCGAGCCCAGGAACCTCAGCCTCAGTGACTGCAGGATGGAGCCTGTTCCGGCGGCCAGCATCGAGAAGGAGATTATGGACGTGGTCACCGCCGGGGATGCACCTATCTGGGCGGCGAAGATTATGGGCAGACCGAGGGAAACGAACATCAGCAGAACATGCTGAACCGCAAGCACCACCAGATGTCTCGGCGGCGGCACCTGGTCCACACCGTAGCGGATGGTTCCCGGGTTTCCGTCCTTCACGGCGCTTCCGGCAGGTCGGTTACGGCTCCCACGTACAGGGTGTCCGGATATACGATAACCCTCCTGAGATAGAGAACTTTCTTCGCCGGTATCCTGCTGTACCGATTCCGGACAAGGAAGGCCTGCCAGACTCCCGAATCACCCTCAAGCCTGGCAACGGCCATGGCAAAGGGCCTGTTCCCGGCGGTGTCACTCACCGTCATCAGGTCAAGGTCCACGGAACTGCCTCCAAGAACCGGAGAGACCAGGATGGAATCTACGGTGAATACGAAGACCTTCACTTCCCTATAGGAATAGACAGATGCCGGATCGGCTATAAGTTCCAGCGCCTCGAGGCCTTCCTCGTGAAGTCTGGAAGCGGCGTTGTCCACGACAATGCGAATGAACTCCCTTTCCTCGTGGGGGTAGTCCATACCGCCTCCGACGATGATATCCTCACCACGGCCGGTGGATACAGGGAAGTGGCACGAGGACTTGGGAACGGGAAAGAATCCGTCCGGCTCCCACCATGTGTAGTGAACCCAGCCATGGGGGTTGCCGCTGTCCGCCAGGGCCTCAATGATCATGTTCTGAATGTTCCTGCCTCTGTGGTCCTCCATATTCCCCATGTTCCTTCCCTCCAGATAGGGCATTCCGGCATGAAAGAGAACATTTGCATCCAGATCGTATACGTACAGATAGTAATCCCCGGTGCGATAATCGTCCCGGTTCCGGCGAAACAGCTGAATTCCCTCCTCACCTTCCACCTCAAGAGAACGGGCGGCGCTCCAGACGAAGGAAACCAGATTCCGTGTGTCCCGGTACTGATACATTGAGGTTACCGGCCCCGGGGATCCGTCCGTGCAGCTCTGCAGAACGGCCGCCAGGAGCAGGGTCATGACCCCGGCCAGAATTCCGCAGCAGTTTCTGGAAAGAGCCGGCGGCTTCAGCATGGACACATCCTAGAACAGCACCGTCAGGCTTAAACCAGCTCGGGGTCCCGTGAACTCGTGCATTTTCCGAATCCTTCCGGTGACGGTGTTGTCCGTCACTGTGACTATCATGTGCTCCAGTCCCGGGTCCAGTCCGATGCGGGCCTGTCCATGCCTTAGTACGGCTGGAGAATAACAATAATATCCTCGGGCCACATCCGGCGCCAGTGGGCTCCCGCCAATATTGTGAGACAGAACCCGCGGCGTGAGGGTACCAGGTAGTAAAGCAGTTCGGTTCCCGCCCTGAACCGGTTTCCGATGATCACGAAACCTGGAACCGGCATGGATATCCTGGCCCGAAGGTAAAGATCGCGCCACAGCATGGGACCCCGGGCGAAGTGAAAGCTACGGTAGATATAGATGGGCACCTGTTATCCAGCGCCGGACCCGTCAGTTCAGGACCAGGAATCTGGTGGTTGCTGTACCGCCTTCAGTGCTGGCTCTCACGAAATAGACACCTGTCTCGTAATTTGATGCATCCAGATTCAGTGTATTCTCCCCTTCGGGTAGCTCAGTATCCGCCAGCGAATCTACTACCCTTCCTGAAAGATCGTATACATTTACACTTACCCTTCCCGGATAAGCAAGATTAAGGCTGATCGAAGCGATGGATGTTACGGGGTTGGGGGAGATCGACATCTCAGTTGTGAAGACATTGTCTTTTGCTTCAACTCTCAGGCCATCACCCCAGAAGCCATCCCTCCAGTAAGCGTCAAGCATCAGATCCGCGTTCATTCGAAGACCGTCAAGGCCCAGGCCCATCACCCAGCCGCCTATAACGTGAAGCGTATCTCCGTCGGCCAGCTCCACAGGACCCACCGACTGCAGGAACCTGTAGTCGAAGGCAGGGTAGCCGAGATTAACAGGAGCATCGAAGACGAAGGGGAAAGGGCCGGCGTTGATCGGCTGCATTGCGTCCGGAGTATTCGGATTGCCCACCCAGTCAGCCATGTAGGTCGGGCCACTGTAAGTCCCGACAGAATCTGCATTCTTGCCCCACATGTAACGGTAAATCTCGAAGTCGGTGCCCGGATCAGATTCCCAGTTCCACCAGCAGTGGCTTATGGGAATTGGACTGCCGTAAACGTCACAGGGCCTTTCAACTCCGCCGCCTTCCTTCACGATCCAGATGTCAAGAAGCCTCCATCCGATGAAGCCGTTGCAGTAGGGAGTAAGCAGCGGTTCTCCGGAATCGTCATCGGCTGAAGTCGAATCGTCACTGTCCCACATGTAGCTGAGGTTCCTGGGTACCACAAGGAAAGTAGTATCTCCAACGGTGTGGTTGAAGTAGTTTTCCGGCATCCCTTCATTGAACAGGGTAACGCCCGATCCGGGATCGGTGATATAAAGTGTGTCGCCCCCTGTAACCTTCGCCAGGATGGTGAAGTGATCGCTTACGCCGTTCTGGTCCACGTCGTTGTCAGGAATTCCGTCGCTGCCTGAGTAATTGTAGTAATAGTAAATGTTCTCAGGATCACCCGGCGGAAGAGGATTGTCGGGATTCTGCTGATAAGTGTAATCGTCCTGAGTGCTTGCCATATCACCATCGTCAAACTGGTACTCGAATGTTGCTTCCGGGTCGTTGCACCAGATGGCGTGCCCGTCGTAGTAGACCATATCGTCGAGGTGGGGTTCCACTTCATCTGCGGAAGCGACATCGCAGTCGCCTTTGACAGCCACAAGCAAACCCTCAAGCTGAACTCCCGGATTGCCGTGCTCGCTGTGGTGCGTGACAGCTATATGCGCGGCGATGAAATTATCGTAACCTGCATTATCCCAGGAGTAGTTCTGCACGAATACTCCAAGACCATATGGATAGTAATTCGCTGTAGTCTCCCAGTCATCCGCTCCGTACTGAGACTGCTCTGGAGCGATCCCTCCTGGTGTTTCGTACAGAAGAGGCCAGCCTTCGCTGGGTATTAGTTCCCATTCTCCGTAATCGCTGCAGCTGGCGTACCTGGCTGCTGAATCCTGTGGTGTGATGTTGCCGTAGCAGCAGGACCAGAAATCTCCGCTCCAGAGGTAATTGTTTTCTGAGTCGATTGGCCATTCCATGGAAAGAGAATCCCCCCAGGGGTCACCCCATAAACCGACGTTGACCAGGAGCGAGCCAAGGTTTCCTATCCTGTGAACGACCTCCTCTATTTCCGGTCTTACGTCCGTAAGCCCTTCTGGCAGATCAACCAGAACAGTTTCCGATGCCAGCATTAGCACAGACATCGAAAAAAGAACCAACATGCTGAGATATTTCATTGTTTGCCTCCATGTACGAACGTTAACTTTCAATTGCGATGATAATCGACCTATACTTATCAGGCAATGAAGATGATCAGAGGCTGTCAAAAAAGGCGCCGGCGAATTCTATAGCGCATACGTTACCGTAAGCTTCGCGGGGCTCAACGGATATGCCGACAAGATGGAAATCTGGATTAAGCAGGTTGGAAGGCTAATAAGCGATTGACAGGAGGAACTCCTTCCATGAACTGTCCAATGATCATGCTTCATTACCGCACTTTTCATTCAGTTTCGTTAATCTCGCTCCTGAAAGCAGGATACCGGAGCGGAATCGTCCAGTCAAGGTTGGATGGAAACCAATATTGTTTCATAACCATGCTCCCAGGGTACAGCTATCCTCCCGGGGTCGAGAGACCCGTTTCACCCAACCTCTGTCTCAGGAACGTCATCTGCCATGGGACGTAGTCTGCCAGGCTCGCGGACGGGTTCCGGCTGCTGCGGGGACGGCCGGGGAGCTGTGGCTGATCGGTATGCGTAATGCCCCCACCATACCGGCATCGGAGAAATAGCTGGCGATGCGGGATCCGTCCCGACCGGTCCGAAAATGTAATGAACGAGGTCAGTGCAGGGATACGAACTCCTCAAGACGATGTACGGCAAGAACCTCATTTTCTCCATGGAGTTCGATCCAGGCGATGTATTCACCTTCGGGCGATATGGACGGGTGTTTCGCGCAGATCCCGTCCGGTGAAGCCTGAACGGTGTAGCCGGTGTGCCTGTCAACTATCCATACGGAGGTTGCAATCTCCCACATGGGGGTCCCGTCCGCTCCTCCGAAGGTATCACGCCTGGTGAAAGCAACGAGTCTTCCCTCCAGGGCCGCTGACGGCTGACGCCCGTTCTCGATGAACAGAGAGTCCTCCCCCGTGTAGACGTCCAGAATGAAGAGGTCCCATTCTCCCCAGCCGCCCATCTGGAAGACCAGGGAATCGCTGGAGATCCAGGAGGGGCTGGATTCGTGCCACTGGGAACCGCCTTCGCAGCTGGAATCCGCCCTTGCCCTGCCGCCTTCGGTGGCCGCGTCTCCAACCAGGAAGAGTTCCTCCCACCAGCCGGGAGCGGCACCGAATCGGACGCATGCTATGTTCTTCCCGTCCGGGGATACCACGGGAGAACTCAGCCGCAGGTCGGCTCTTTCAGGCAGGAGAGTGAATACTTCGCCTGCTCCCAGTGTTGTGGCATGGAGCCGGCTGCCCAGGAAGTCCCGGGTATAGCACAGGGCGGGATTCGCCGCACCTCCGCCGGTATCGAAATCCAGAGCATGGGCCCTGCCTGCGTGAACAAGCTCCCGCAGGGAAATCGAACGGTCCACCTGAAAGCAGTAAATGGTCGAATTGGCAACGAACGCCGCGTACTCTCCACCGGCGGAGAAGGAAGGTGACATGGTCTCTCCCTGGAGAAGGATCTTCTCCCCTTGATTCGGTTCCCATATCATCAGATGGTCCTTAAGGGAACAGAGCAGAATGTCATCGAAGGGTGACCAGGCAAGCGGAGAAGGGTACTCGCCGTATCCGTTTCCGCCGGAGGTCAATGGTATGAAGAGTACCAGCGCCAATGCCGTCAATACCGTTAGTCTCACTTTTTCAACCCCGTTCATCTCGCATGAAGAACCGCTCGGAAAGACCTCATTACGCTATACCCGAGAATCTGTGCGGAGTTGCATTCGAACTTCGCCGGAGCTTTCATCCTCAAGTGCCTTCCATTTCGGGCATCAGTGAAAGCGGGGGTATCCAGTCCTCCCGGGCAAGGACGTCCTACCGGTTCCGGGCGTAGTCATCGTCATATCCCGGCAACCACGATCTCCAGGGGCAAACCGAACATCTCAGCTCTCTCCCCGTGTTCTATTCCGAACCCCGCATCCGTGAGCGACCGCTCAACATAGATAGGCCTGCAGTCGACATATTCGGGGAATTTCCGATGAACCCACTCGTAGAGTTTCACCGGAATGGAATCGCCGTCCTCCTTTGAAAGGCTTACGACCCCGAATCTGCTCCCCGGGCTTAGAACCCTCTTGATCTCGCCAAGAACCATAGGGATCTCGGGTGTGTCAAACAGTTCGAGAGTGAAGCTGCTGAAAACGGCATCGAAGCTGTCATCATGGAAGGGCATCTCCGCCGCGTCCCCGCGGTGAAGCTCGACCCTGTGGATTAATCCGGCCTTTTCGAGCTTTTTCCTGGTTTCTTCCAGCATTCCGGAGGAGATATCAATGCCGCAAGCCTTTCCAGTATCTCCCACCAGCCCGGCTATCCGCTTCAGACAGTGCCCGGTTCCAAAACCTATCTCCAGGACCGTTTCCCCCTCGGCAACGCTCAATCGGTCCAGCGCCGTATCCTTGTACTTTCTTTCGAATATTCCGGCGAAGTAATCGTAGAATCCACTTATCCTGTCGTAACTCTCCTTTGCCTGCCTCTTGCTCCTGGGAACCCTCGATATCTTTTCACTGCCGGTTTTCGAGTTCATTCCTCATCCCCCCTTTCCCCCGGCGAGGTGCTTTAATCTTCCGGTTATTCATCGGGAGCCGCGAATTCTCCGGTACCCCAACCCGCATCAAGAAGCTGCCGCTCCGGGCATCAGCCTGCGTCCCGCCGGACTGTCCTTCATGGATGCATCATAAGCGCCAGGTGTTTCAACGCAAGTTGCCTCTAGATGGTGGAACCCGGTTCTAGTACTGGCCCATCTTGTTCATGCGCATGGCCTTCTTCTCCAGGAGCCTGAAGATGAAGAGACCCGCGAAGAGATAGACCAGGCTGTTGGCGGCTATGAAGAGGTACCAGTGGAAGGGGTAGGATGTTCCCCTTACCACCGTGTTCCTCACCACCTCCGCGCCGGCTATGAATGGCAGGAGGGAGGTGAGTCTGAAAGGATAGGTGGGCAGCATCATCAGACCTATGAGGCCGAAGGAGAGGATGCCGTTCACCGCCTGGATGCGCTTGTGTATAAGGCCCAGCCCGCCCAGCATGAAGCTTATTCCCGCCAGGGACACGGTGCAGAGCACCACCATGCCGTAGAGGTAGGGCAGGTTAACGGGAAACCACCTCCCCGTGGCCGCCATGGAGAGGTAGAGCAGGACCGTTACGAACACGAAGTTGAAGACCATGTTGATGATGGAGCGGAAGAAGAACACCGTGTGGGCGCCCAGAGGAGAGAGGTAGAGCTGCTCCAGGGTGCCCTGCTGGGACTCGTTGAGTATCTCGTTGCCCGTGCTCTGCATGGCCATCATCGCGCTCATCCACAGGATGTAGCCGACCAGCATCGCGTCCAGGGCATCCTCCGTGACCTCCTGGCCTCCCACCGTCTTAAGCCCCCAGAACATGCCCATGAATATGAGGAACATCACCCCCATGCCTGCCAGGGTGTTGAAGAAGTACCTCTTCATGGTCCAGAAGACCATCAGGGCCTCGGAGACTGCCAGGTTGAATAGCCTCACCGCTCCTCCCTTATCAGGTCCAGGAAGATATCCTCCAGGCTGCTCTCCACGGTCCTGAAGGCACTGATGGAGCGTCCGCCGTCCCTGACGGCCTGAAGCACCTCGAGGAGGGAATCGGGGGAGGGGAGGTCCATGGTGAGGGTCGCTCCGTCCAGCGAGAGGCCGCAGGCCCTGCCCAGCTCCTCCAGCAGCTTCGGCGAGGGGGCTTCGTCCAGGGTGAGCTGGAGGCAGGTCCTCGAAAACTTCCTCTTCAGCGAGTCCACCGTTTCGTGGGAGATTATCTCACCCCTGCGGATTATCAGTATCCTGTCGCAGATGCTTTCCATGAAGGCCATGTCGTGGGAGGTTATCAGTATGGTCCTGTTCCCGCCCGAGACTGTCTCCCTCAGCCAGTTCCTTATGGAGAGCCCTACCTCCACGTCCAGGCCCAGCGTGGGCTCGTCCAGCAGAAGTATGTCCGGGTCGTGAACGAAGGCGCACGCCAGGGAGCACTTCTGCTTCATGCCGGAGGAGAACTCCCTTATGGGCTTGTCCGACACGTCGGAGAGGCCAAGGCTCTCCAGGAGCTGCTCGGACCTTTTCCTCCCGACGCTTCTGGAAATGCCGCGGATGCCGGCGAAGTACGAGAGGTTCTCCCTGGGGGAGAGGTACCAGTAGATGTTCCTTGCCCCTTCCAGGACCGCTCCGGTCTTCCTGAGTATGTCCTTCCTCCGGGTCCTTATGTCCATGTTCTCTACGGTAACCGTGCCTTCATCGAAGTAGATGAGGCCCAGTATGGACTTGAGGGTGGTTGTCTTGCCGGAGCCGTTGGGGCCGAGAATGCCAAGTATTTCGCCCCGGTGGACATCGAAGGAGATACCGTCCACAGCGGTGAGGTCGCCGTAGGTTTTGGTGAGCCCCTCTACATGGATGCAGTGACGGTCCATAAGCTGTCCTCGAGAAATTCCACGGATCCTCCTTTTGATTCAAGAAATGAATCGATGCCGGAATCTACCTATTCCGCGGGCGTTCCGGAAGGAGGTTCCCCTCACGTTGGGAGCAGCGGGGCCGCGACCGCGAATGACAGGAGTGTTCCGATGGCGCCCGCAAGGAGTTCACCCCGCCTCGCGCAGGACGCCGCTGCCGGAGGCCGGGATGACCTCTGTCACCGCACCCTCGCGGGTGAACATCGTGTCGCGGTTCCACCAGACGATTATCACCGCCACGACAGCGAGGATCCAGGTGTCCCATGGCTGGGCATCGGGCCAGAACGGGTTGATGAGCTGCCAGTGGAACAGCATCGGCCACAGAAGGCTCCCGCCCGTGCGGTTGAGGATCGGTGTCACGAGCACGGCGAGCACCACGTTGCCGGCGAAGAAGGGCAGGAAATTCCAGCCGCCGAATACGGTGCCCGCGAGGAAAAATACCGGAAGGTGCCAGATTCCCCATATCGCCCCGATCAGCGCGCCCGCCCAGAACGGGGCGATGCGACGCTGCAGCAGGGGCTGCAGGACACCGCGCCATCCGAACTCCTCGATCGGCCCCAGAAAAAGCATCATGAACATGACCGCGACCACCGCCCCGGCGCCTTCGGGCGGCAGCGGCGCCAGCACCGGGCCGCCCTTGATGAGCGAGCCTGCGACGAATACCAGCGGCAGACCGAGCAGGATGAAGGCGACCCATCCCGCGGACGCGCGCCAAAGCAGGATCCGCGACAGGAACGCCCGAAGCCCGGCCGCGCCGCCATA
>JAWOBF010000090.1:0-6310 GCA_046498225.1 Candidatus Aegiribacteria sp. | reverse complement strand
GGAATCGTTACCATGGCCGTATCGGTCTTCCCCGGACCCGATGGACAGCAGCGGTCCATGCAGCTGGTAGGGGCGCTAACCGAGATGACGGACGACAATATCCAGGTATACAATGACCCGGTGGAGCTGGGCCGGGGTCCTGAAGTTCAACGGGCCGCGCTTGCCCGGGAGTTCTTCGGGGCCGATTACCTCGTGTTCCAGGTGTCCGAGCGGGATTCCCTCCTCCAGTTCGGGGTGGCGAGTCCGGATTCCATACTGTGGACTTCATCGGACCAGTCGAATTACAGCGCGGTGGTCACGGCCACCGAGCTGCTCCAGTCAGGTATCTTCTAGCATTCCGGGGCCGAATCGTCAACCTGTTCCTGATATGAGGGAGACCTTTTCCTGAAACGTCTTCTAATACATATTCTATACTGAGAGTGTTTATTGAATGCAGCGAAGAAATCGAAATAATTCCACGAAAGGGAAGAAAATGAAGCATCTGCTCCTGTCCATCCTCCTTCTGGCCGGCCTTCCGGTGCTGGCGGGCCAGCTTACGCTGAACGTCCCCCTGGACCCGTCCGCCATATCCTTCGAGGATACGGGTATGTACACCAGGGTAACCGGTACCGGAATGAAACTCCTGGGTGAGGAGGGACAGCCAGCGCTGCCGAGCCTGCCGGTCAGGGTCGCCCTCCCCAGCGGGACCTCGGCCACCGGGATACAGGTGGTGGACGCCTCGTACAGCCAGATCAGGGGGCGTTTCACCGTGATGCCCGCGCAGCTTCCCGTGCCTTTTTCCGTGGAGTGGGACGTCAGGCCGGTGGAGCCGGACCCGGAAATATACGGCTCCAGTTCATTCTTTCCGGGGGCCGTCGCCAGACTGTCCTCGTCCAGTGTGATTATGGGTATTCCCGTTGCTTACGTTGAGGTCTACCCCGTGAGGTGGAACCCTTCCAGCGGGACCATAGAAGTCCTCACAAACCTCACACTGAACGTGACTTACGAGAGCGATCCGTCGACCCGCACGGTAAGAAGGCGTTCCATACAGAGCGAGAACCGCTCCCGGGAGACAGTCCGCAACTCGGTCATTAATCCGGACGGCGTGGCCTCCTCGGGTGCCTCCATCGTGGATTCCCGCGACCTGGCTTACGGCGAGTACGTCATCATCACCCACCCGGACTACGAAAGCTATGCCCAGGACCTTGCGGACTGGAAGACCTCCAAAGGCGTCCCCACCAATGTCTACACCACTACATGGGTCCAGAGCCAGTACAGCGGCGCAGACCTCCAGCAGGAGATAAGGGCTTTCCTTACAGACTGCCGCGACGAGGGCGTAGAGTATGTCCTCATCTATGGCGACGACGACAGGATTGCCGGCAGGGATGCCAAGATTTCAGCCGGCGGTGGCTCCGAGTACCCCCCCGTGGACCTCTACTGGTCCGACATCAACGACACCGCACCGGGGGCAGACCTGTGGGACTCCAGCGGCAACGGCATATGGGGCGAGTACGGTGTCGACGACGTGGACTACCACCCGGACCTCTGGGTGGGCCGGGCCAGCGTGAACACCGAAGGCGAGTGCACCATCTTCAATGACAAGGTCTACCTTTACGAGCAGATAGCTTCCACCGACTACTTCGACACAGCTCCCATCGAGACCCGGATTGGCTACACCACCGAGCAGCTGTGGCCCGGGTGCTACGGCTCCGCCGGCGCCGAACTCATCTCAAACTACCTGCCATCCTCCGCGTGGGAGGAGGAGAAGTGCTACGACTCCGCGGGCAACAACAGCGTGAGCATAACCAACAGCATGCTGAACGCAGGGCCTCACCACGTCTACCACGCCAGCCACGGCAACGCGACTTCCTTCTCCCTTCCCGGGGGAAGCTACACGACTTCTCATTTCATGAACCTCACCAACATCTCCAGCGGCGGCCTTCCGGCCATATGGAACTCGATATCCTGCCTGATAGGCCATCTCGACGGGTACGAGTGCATGGGGGACGCCTGGCTCAACTCTCCAAACGGAGGCGGGTTCGGGGCCTTCAACGCCAGGTACGGCTGGGGCATTCCCAGCAGTCCCGGATACGGCCCCAGCGAGATACTCTCCAGGTACTTCTACGACGCCATGTGGAACGACGACCTCTACAACCTGGGCGTGGCGCACGCCATGGGAAGCGACAAGATGTCCCCACCGTCAGACGAGTACGATGACTGGTGCGTCAAGGAGTACAACCTCTTCGGAGACCCTGAACTCCCCATGTGGTTCCTTCAGGCCGATGACCTCAGCGCCTCCCACCCGGCAAGCATCTCCGGAGCGGCCAACGTGACCGTCACGGTCACTTCCGGCGGGTCTCCGGTGAACGGCGCCAGGGTGTGCCTTCAGAAGGGCGACTGGCAGACCGGTGAGGTCTACGAGGTAGGCACCACCAACTCCAGCGGCAACGTAAGCCTTTACGTCAATCCCGCATCCACCGGAAACATCTCGGTGGTTGCGTGGGCGAGGGACCACATATCCTGCATAGGAGATATCAGCGTAACAGGTACAGGCATAGAATCCGGCGACGCAGGTGTGGTGGCAGTGAACGCCACAGGTACGGTCTATCCCAGTCCCGCCATGAGCAGCGCCACCATCCCCTTCAGCCTCGCCTCCGGCGGCGCGGCCAGGGTTGACGTCTACGACGTCTCCGGCAGGATGGTGACCACTCTGGCAGCGGAAGAGATGGCCGCCGGCCAGCACAGCGTCGTCTGGGACCTCAGCGGAGCTGGCGGAACACCGGTTCCCTCCGGAATGTACCATGTCAGGATATCCAACGCGGAATGGACCGGCACCACCAGGCTCATAGTAGCCCGGTAACCGGGAACAGCCGATACGCAAAGGGCGGGGTCGTCCCCGCCCTTTTTTATCACGGTTCTTTTTTTCTACCTCATGAGTACAAGCTTTGAATGGGCCCGGGAATTCCCCGAAACAGCATGCACAAGGTAGATGCCGGAGGGCATGTTCCCGGCTTCCCAGCTGCATGATCCGCCGGAGCTGACCAGGTCGCTGTGCACCAGCCTTCCGTCGGAGGAGTACACGGATATTTCCGCGGGACCGCTGCCGATGCCCGCGAGGCTGATGTTCACTACGGACGCCGCCGGGTTGGGGAACACGTTGACAGCCATGGGCACTTCGGGAGAAGTTCCTCCCTCGAGCCCCAGCTGGTCGTCGGTGAGTTCCACCACGCCGAAGCCCCTCAGGCCGGCGAAGAGCTGATTCGCTCCGTCACCGTATATGATGTCCCATACCACTTTGTTCTCGATGCCCGTGTTCAGGGACTGCCAGGTATCCCCCAGGTCGGGGCTCCATTTGACACCGGTTCCGTTGGTGCCGGCGAAGACGTTGTCGTTCATGCTTCCCTGTACCGTCCACATGAGTCCGGAGGAGCCGGGACAGGCCTCCCAGGTCTCCCCCCTGTCGAAGGACCTGTAGATGCCGCCGTCGGTTGCCGCGTAGGCCATGGGGCTTTCTCCCATGCGGGTGGAAAGGTCCGGGTGGTAGCTGCCGGGCACCGCGGCCATGGTATATGAGACACCGCCGTCATCGGAGTAGTAGACACCCTCCCCCAGCTGCTGGAAGGAGACCAGTACGCGCAGGTCCCCGGAGGGAAGGTCGATCAGTTCGATGGACGGATACAGGGCGAAGGGGAAGCCGGTGCCCGGTGTCCAGGTGGAACCTCCGTCCGTGGTGTAATGCACTCCGGAAGAAGCCGTACCGGCCCATGCCAGGTCCGGGTCGTCCGGATGGAAAGCCACGCTGGAAAGCTGGGTTCCGGAGAGTCCGGCGGGCACCCAGGTATCCCCGTAGTCATCGGACCTGTAGAGGCCGTCGGCGGTGGCTGCGTACCGGACCGGTCCGCTGTAGTACGAGTCGGATTCGGGGGCTATGTCGTATATGGTCCAGCTGGCGGGGCCGGGATACACGATGTCCCAGCTCTGCCCGTCGTCCAGGCTTCTCCAGAGGCCGTGGTGCTCCCCTCCCGCCAGAAGGGTACCGCTGGAGGAATCGTAGGAAACGGTGTGTATGAAACCGTTGGATATTCCCTCCTGGGACACGGTGTAGGAACTGCCCGTGGAAAGGGTCCTGTAGATACCTCCGTAATGTCCGGCCAGGTATCCCATGCTGCTTGCGCAGCCGGCCTGCCAGTAGGACGCTACGATTCCCACCGTATTCAGGTCCCATGTGGCGCCCAGGTCAGAACTCTCGTACACGCCGCCATCGGAGATGACCGGAGCGTAGAGGTTGGCGCCGTCGGACACCGCGGGGGCGTAGCTGCTGCCGGACACCACCAGGTCCCAGGTGGCTCCGTAATCGCTGCTCATGTAGAAACCGTCGGAAGTTGTGGCTATGATGGTCTCACCGGAACCGAAGGGGGCCACCAGAAGTCCCCAGCCCGACCCGGCGGGTCCTATGGGTTCCCATGAGGCTCCCTGGTCCGTGGACCGGTAAACCGAATAATCCAGGCTGGACATCGCCACGTACATGGTGTCCGGATGCTGGGGGTCGCAGCCGAAGCCCTTCATGTATCCGCTGGAAAGACCTACCTCGTCCCAGGTGTCCCCTCCGTCGGTGGACCTTCTAATGCCGTTGTCCGAAGAGAGGCCGGCGATGAGTATATCCGGGTCGTAGCTGTTCACACCGATGCCGATGACGTACTGCGAGGGCATGCCCGGCACGGGCGACCAGGTTACGCCGTTGTCCACCGATATGTAGAGCCCGGTCCTGGTGGCGGCGTAGAACGTATACGGGTCGGAAAGTCCGCCCGAGCACACGTCGTTCACCTGGATGGGGTTCAGTTCACTGCCGGTCCATGTGACTCCGCCGTCGGTGCTTCTCCAGATACCGCCGGCATCGGAGGCCATGGAGAAGCCGCACCCGGCTATCACCACGGTGCTGTCGGCAAGGGATGTGGCAAGACCCTTTATGTTGCCTCCCCAGGGACCGTCGCCGGTCCACTCCCCCACTCCGGGAACTACTGGCGATTCCAGGGCCGCGTAACCCTGGGCGGCCTCGGCCCGGAAGGGAAGCACGCAGCCGGTCTCCGGGCTGGTGAACATCGCGAATACGCTGATGAAACAGATAAACAATGACATGATGGCCTCCAGTTCAAAAACTATCGGAAATGGTTCACAGTTCTAAGATATGGACTGAATCCATGCTGTCAAACCACCGACCGTCCCGCCCTTCCTATTCCACCGGTGCTGCATAATAGTTGCACAGTCCGTGAAAACCTCAGGGAGATGAACATGTCAAAACCGGCGCAAGATCTTGAGGTACCGCTCCCGGCAATGGATAAAGCGGTTTATTCCAACCTGTTTCAGGATATCTGCCGCATGACGCTGCGGACATGGTGAACCCCTCCGGCCACAGCCCCTACGGGGTGTTCCGAATACCGGCCTTCAGAAAGCTTCTCCTCGGAGGGGTCCTGGTACACATAGGCACTGCCGCCCAGAGCCTGGCCATAGGCTGGGAGATGTACCAGAGAACGGACCAGGCGCTGATGCTGGGCCTCATAGGACTTACACAGGCGATTCCCATGCTGCTGTTCACCCTCCCCGCCGGATACCTGGCGGACGTGTTCGACCGCCGCAGTGTCATGGTAGCGGGCCTTGTCGGAACCACTCTCACTTCCCTGGCCCTGGCCCTGTTCAGCTATACCAGGGGGGCCATAGAGTGGATGTACGTCCTGCTGTTCTTCGACGCCACCTTCCACAGGGTGGCGACTCCGGCCAGAACCGCCCTGCTGCCTCTGGTGGTCCCGGAGGAACAGTTCGAGGGGGCGGTCAAATGGAGGTCCACCCTGTTCCAGCTCTCAGCGGTGGTGGGGCCGATGGTGGGTGGGGTCATCATAACCTTCAGCATTCCCTCAGCTTACATGTTCAGCGCGGTAACAACCATCTTCTACATAGTTCTTCTTTACAGGATGACCATTCCCG
The DNA here is from genome assembly GCA_046498225.1 of Candidatus Aegiribacteria sp. Taxonomy (GTDB): domain Bacteria; phylum Fermentibacterota; class Fermentibacteria; order Fermentibacterales; family JCC-6; genus Aegiribacteria. The sequence goes on along the minus strand of JAWOBF010000090.1, from coordinate 352 downwards.
AAGCCGCCATGAGCCCCAGGGGTCAGATGGTGAAGCAGGTCATCGAGGGCATAAGGTTCGTATGGAGGAGGAAGCTGATACTGGGCAGCGTCTCCCTGGACCTTTTCGCGGTTTTCCTGGGAGGGGCGGTATACCTCCTTCCCATATTCGCCCGCGACATAATAACCAGTCCGCCGTTCGGACTGACCCCGGAGGAGGTTCTGGGGTGGCTGCGGGCGGCCCCCGCCGCCGGGTCCATCGCCATGGCACTGATACTTGCCCACCGCCCCCCCCTGCGGAAGTCCGGAAGGTCCCTGTTCATGGCGGTGGCGGCTTTCGGGCTGGCCACCATAGTGTTCGGGGTCTCCCGAAG